>NZ_JAXIOM010000036.1:0-39485 GCF_049311025.1 Arthrobacter sp. 3Tela_A | reverse complement strand
CGCGCCCGGGCGGCGTCCGCGTGCGCGGGCCGCTTTTGTATGTCAGCGGGAACTTGGCAGATGAGAGTTGTGAGCTAGCTGCGAGCCGACGTGTGTGTCAGTCGGGGTCCCCGACGAGCTCCGGCTCTGGTTTGGTCTTCGCTGCTGCGGTTGCCGCCTGCTGTTCGAGCGTCTGGACCTCGCCGGGGCGCGGGCGCAGCACGGTGACCGCTAGTATGGCGATGACCGTGGTAGCGATGGCGGCTCCGTAGAGCCAGGTCTGGATTCCTTCGATGCCGTAGACGATGCCGCCCGTCGAGCTTGGCCCGATGTAGGGCGCCATCATAGTGAACATAACGACAGGGGCTACTGCACCCAAGCCTGATTGGAC
Organism: Arthrobacter sp. 3Tela_A; assembly: GCF_049311025.1. NCBI lineage: Bacteria > Bacillati > Actinomycetota > Actinomycetes > Micrococcales > Micrococcaceae > Arthrobacter > Arthrobacter sp. 3Tela_A. The sequence continues at coordinate 39,115 of NZ_JAXIOM010000036.1, read as the reverse complement.
GAGCTGAACGGTGCCGGCGACGGAGGCCTGCTCGCCCGCAGGCGACGCCTGCATAACGACGTTGGGCAGTGATGACTGGAGCATGCCGGTTGCCAGACCGGTGACGAGGGCACCCATTGTCACCAGGACCTGTGTGTCGTTGAATGTGGCAAGCAGAACCGCGGCGACTCCGTAAAGCAGAACCCCTGTCACCAAAAATGCGCGCGGGGAACGGCCCCGCGAGACGAGCCATCCGAGCGTGATGCCCGTAAGTGCCGAGACGAAAGACATGGGCGTTGCAATTTGCGCATACTGGACGGGCGTCAGCCCGAGACCATACGTCTCGCCATCGACGCGCAGAGTAAGCGCGAGCAACGGGATGAGCTGGGCGACCGTGGCTGCCATCGCATATCCGAATCCGGCAAGGAGGGCGGCAGAAAGGATCGAGCGGCGTGCGAACAGGCTGACGTTGATGATTGGTTCTTCGACGCGGCGTGATCGCAGGAGCGCGGCGGTAAACAATGCTGCGCCACCGATAAGGAAGGACAACGCGAAGAGGGACCCCCACCCATAGCCGCGGCCGAGGCTCACATAGATGAGCATGCCGGCAACGCCGAAGGACAGGAAGAACGCTCCGATAACGTCGGGGCGTGTTTTCTTGCGCAGCTTTGATTCGGGGACGAACACTGCCACCAGGAACAGCATCGCAAAGGTCCAGACCACGTCGAACATGAACATGCCCCGCCAGCCGAATTGAGCCAGCAGAATACCGACGATGATCGGGGTGATAAGACTAAAAACTCCCATGCCGGTGATGGTGAGGCTCGCTGCGAAGGCCGCGGGCTTGGGCGGAAAGATGTCGCGGAGCAGCGAGTAGGTGAGCGACATCGTTGCCAGGATCACGCCCTGGAATACCCGGCCCACGATGAGCACGCCGAACGTCGGAGCCAGCACACAAATGACAGTGCCGACGCCGGAGATGGCCATCGCGGTCATCAGTATGCGTTTTTTACCGTAAAGATCGGCGCATTTTCCGAGCAGTGGTGCGGCAACCGCACCTGCCAGAATGTAGCCCGACGCCAGCCATCCGCCCTGGTCTGTGGGGAACTCTTCCAGAATGCTCGGCAGGGCAATCGAAATCATGATCGCACCCAGCGCGACCGCTTCGAGGGTAAGGGCAAGCAGCAGGGTCGTGAGAACCATGCTCTTTGTCCAGCCACCTGTTGATGAGCGGCGCGGCCCGGGCATCGGGCCTCCCGCCGTGGAGCTGATCGTGCTCATGTGGATTCCTTCGCCATTGAGGGACTCGAGAGTTGGCCGGCCGGGAAAGGGCCGGGTTTTTATTCGGATCAAAAAGTTGTTCCGTTGCGCATGCTAACAAGCCTGACCGCCGCCCACAAGACCTCATAAGCGGGATACGGACCAAACTTTTGTTCTGCAAAGAGCCTGTCCCTGTCGCCGAAACGGCGCCCGCCGACGGGCTCACCACGCTCCGGGACACCTCCCTTGCCGTTGGACTCGGAGCAAGCCGATTTCGACAAGGGAGGTGCCCCTGTCAGTCGTGCTCCTCGACGAGCTCCTTTTCTGTTCTAGCCTTGGCAGCTGCGGTTGCCGCCTGCTGTTCGAGCGTCTGCACCTCGCCGGGGCGCGGACGCCACACGGTACCCGCAAGCAGGAGAAGAATCGCAATGAGTCCGGCAGACCCGTACAACCAGATGTGGAAACCCTCTTCGCCGTAAACGATGCCGCCTGACGCCGTCTGGCCGATGTACGGTGCCATCAGAGTGAACATAACGACGGGCGCAATAGCACCTAGTCCTGTCTGCACGAGTTGCACCGTGCCGGCAACAGAGGCTTGATCACCTGCAGGAGAAGCCTGGATGACGACGTTGGGCAGCGACGCGTTGACCATACCGCCGGCGAGGCCCGCGACGAGGGCGCCGGTCGTCAACAGGAGCTGCGTGTCATTTGTCGTGGCGAGCAGGAGCGCGGAGGTCCCCCACAGCACCATGCCGAGCACCATGAACATGCGCGGTGATCGGCCACGCGCAACAAGCCACCCGAGAACGAAGCCGGCAAGTGCCGCCATGAGCGCTTTCGGGGTTTCGATCTGGGCATATTGGACAGTACTCAACCCGAGACCGTAAGTCATACCGTCCTCACGCCGGGTGAGAGCGAGCAACGGGATAAGCTGGCCGATCGTGGCCGACATCGCATAGCCAACGCCCCCGAGGACAGCTGCGAAGATGACAGCGCGGCGTGCGAACAGGCTCACATTGATGATCGGCTCGGCGACGCGGCGCGAACGGATCAGCGCGGCGGCAAACAAGGCTGCGCCGCCAATGAGGAAGGACAGCGCCAGGATGGATCCCCACCCGTAGCTCCGGCCAAGACTCACGTAAATGAGCATGCCGGCGACGCCGAAGGCGAGAAGGAAGGCCCCGATCGCGTCAGGACGCGCTTTCTTGCGCAGCGGGGACTCGGGGACGAAAACCGCTACAAGCAACAGCATCCCAAAGGTCCAGATGACGTCGAACATGAACATGCCCCGCCAGCCGAACTGTGCGATGAGCCACCCGATGAGGATCGGGGTGGCGATGCCGAAGAAGCCCATGCCCGTAACGGTGAGGCTCGCTGCGAAGGCTGCGGGCTTGGGTGGGAAGATGTCTCGGATCAGCGAGTAGGTGAGCGACAGCGTCGCGAGAATCACGCCCTGGAAAACCCGGCCCACAATGAGCAGGCCGAACGTCGGGGCCAGAACGCAGATGACCGTGCCGACACCGGAGATGGCCATCGTGATTATGAGGATGCGCTTCTTGCCATAGAGATCTGCGCATTTTCCGAGCAGAGGTGCGGCTACCGCGCCGGCCAGGTAATACGCCGAGGGCAGCCAACCGCCCTGGTCGGTGGGGAACTCTTCCAGGATGCTCGGCAGCGCGACCGAGATCATGATCGCTCCGATGGCGACCGCTTCCAGGGTGAGGGCCAGCAGCAGGGTTGTGAGAACCATGCTCTTTGTCCAGCCATCTGATGAGGGGCGCGGCCCTGGCATCGGACCTCCCGCCGTGGATCTGATCATACTCATGTGGATTCCTTCGCCATTGAGGGACACAATGCTGACCGGCAGGGGGCCGGCACCCATGGAGAGACCAGAAACATAAGATCAAAACTTTGCTCCGTTGCGCATGCTAGCAAGCCGTCCCCTCCTCCACAAGGCTTCCAAAGCAACTGTGGACCAAACTTTTGTTCGGTGGTAGTAAAGACCGTGTGACCCAGACTCGAATGAAACCAGACCGCGCCGAACTCCGCCGTTTGCGCCGAGCCGGGAGCGCGGCGCGAAGAAGCAGGACGGGCCTCCTGCCACGGCGGGCCCCGGCTGGCCTCATCGTGGCTATCCTGGGCCTGGCCGGCATGGTTGGCTCCTTCATGCATTCGATCCTGATCCCGATTCAGGCGGAGCTGCCGGAACTGCTGGGGGCAGCGCGGGAAGAAACGGCCTGGGTAATCACGATCACGATCCTCACGTCCTGTATCTGCACCCCCATCTCCGGCCGGCTGGGTGACATGTTCGGCAAACGCCGCGTCATCCTCATCCTCCTCGGCCTGCTCGTGGCGGGATCCCTGCTGTGCACCCTCTCATTCAGCATCGTGCCGATGATTCTCGGGCGCGCACTGCAGGGCATGGGGATGGGAGTTATTCCCATCGGAATCGCACTCCTGCGAGACACCGTGCCCGCCGCGAGACTGGGCTCAGCGATCGCTCTGGTGAGCGCGACGATGGGAGTGGGGGCCGCCGTCGGCTTGCCCGTGGCGGCCTTCATCACCTCCGTCGGCGACTGGCATCTGCTGTTTGCTGTCGCAACCGCATTGGGTACCCTGACATTCATCCTGTGCGCCCTGTTCCTGCCCCAGAGCCGACCAGACGAACGCGGCCGCGTAGACCTCACCGGGGCGGTGGGACTCGCGGTGTGGCTGACCGCACTCCTGCTCTTTCTCTCGAAAGGAAACGAGTGGGGGTGGGCCTCACCCTGGACCCTTGTCTGCGCCGCGTCCGCCGTTGTTGTGCTGTCGGCCTGGATCTGGCACCAATGGACCAGGTCCGACCCGCTCGTCGACGTGCGGGTGAGTGTTCGACGCCCCGTTCTCCTAACCAACATTGCATCTACCGCGATGGGTTTTGCGATGTTCGTCCCGAGCATCGCCTTTCCCCAGATCCTCACGCTTCCGTCCGCGTCGGGCGGCCTCGGCCTCCCGCTCCTCGCGGCAGGCCTCATCCTGATGCCTTCCGGACTGGCCATGCTCGTGTTGTCTCCGTTGGCCGGACGGATCATCGACCGCCTCGGGCCCAAACCCCTTCTGGTCGCCGGCAGCGTCATCCTTGCCGTGTCCTATGTCATTGCGCTGCTCGTTCCGGCCACGGGATGGGCCATCGCCCTCGTGATGACCGTGGTCGGCATCGGTATCGGTCTCGGCTACGCCGCAATGCCGTCACTCATTATGCAGGCTGTCCCGGTCACCGAAACGGCAGCCGCCAACGGGCTCAACACACTTCTCCGTGCCTTGGGCACAGCGGCCGCGTCGGCCATCGTTGCCAGCGTGCTCGCTCACTCGGCCGCTGAGTCGAGCACCGGCGATCCGACGGACGGCGGCTTCCGCTTGGCTCTGCTGCTCGGCGGTGCGGGCGCGATCATCAGTATCGTTCTCGCCATCGCCGTTCCAGGCAGAGGGAAGCCACGGGGGGCTGTCCGGGCGGAAAGCACAAAGACCTCTTGAGTTTGGCGTATTTTAGCCAAGCTCAAGAGGTCTTTTGCGGTCACCGGACCGGCCCGTAATTCGGGCATCCCCGCCGCTATGTGCCGGCGCGGGCGCCCCGCTGCCTCCGGCCTTCGCGCCCGGGACCCGTCCCTGCCCCATCTCCGGCACCCATTGCGTGGCGCGCGGCGATGAACCCGAAGATCATCGTATTGGCGATGCTGGCTCCTGCTCCCAGGTAATGGCGGCCCATCACCGTGGCGGTACCGTTTCCTGTCGCGTAGAGCCCCGGGACCGGCCCGTCCTCGGCAATGACCCGTCCGAACTCGTCCGTGAGGAATCCGCCGCACGTTCCCACGTCGGACGGGTAGATCGGGAAGGCATAGAAGGGACCTTTGTCGAGCGGGCCGACTGCCGGATTCGGTATGCGGCGGTTGGGATCACCCAGGCAGTGGTTGTACTCGGACTCTCCGCGTCCAAACTGGGGGTCTTTGCCTTCGCTTGCGTACGTGTTGAAACGCGCCACCTGTTCGTGCAGCCCCGCCGCGTCGATGCCGCACTTGGCCGCCAGCTCCGACAGTGTGGAAGCCTGCTTGAACTCCGAAGATGCGAGCCACTCTTTCGGCAATCGGCCGAAGAACAAGCTGCGTGTGTGTGCGTAGGCACGGCGGTACCCGTCATCGAAGATAAGCCACGCCGGCACCGCTGCGGTTGTCTTGTTCCGGGCGAACATCGCCTTTCCGAGCTCTACGTACGAGTTCGATTCGTTGGCAAAGCGCTTGCCGTCAGCTCCGACGATGATGGTCCGGGGTCGATTACGCGCTGCAGACAGCGTCCCCCCGGACAGCGCACGCGGCGGGCCGGGGAGCCACCATGCCTCATCCATGAAATCTGTCTTGGCACCGAGCTTGAGCGTCGCGGCCACGGTGTCCCCGGTATCCCCGGGATTGGCGATGGACCATGACGGATCCGGAAGCTGGGTTCCGCCGAATTCCTCGCGCAGTTCGGGATTGTGCGCAAATCCACCCGCCGCAACCACAACTCCCCGGCGTGCACGAACCGTCCGAACGGTGTCTCCGGCCCGCAGGCGCACCCCGGTAACAACACCGTCTTCAACCACATACTCCTCGAATGCTGTTCCCGTGCGCACCTCCACACCCCGGTCCAGGCACATCTTCAGGACGGAGGCGACGAGGGCCGTGCCGTTGGTGAGGACCGGCCTCTTCATCAGCGAGGAACGCCAGGTACGCAGCTGCACGCGCGCGGCGATGACAAAAGACCGGAGCGATCTGTTGACGTACTGCACGTCGCGCAGCTCGTTGGTCATGACATTCATGCCCAGCCCCATCGCCATGCCGGGCTGAACACGCGGCAGCCACTCGCCGAGCTGGCGGCCGTCATAAGGCAGCGGCTCAATCGACCGGCCAATTGCGCTGCCGCCGGGCCGGTTCGAGTAGTAGTCACTGTAGTTCTCACACCGGGTGAAACGTGCGCCCCGCTCTTCCAGGAAGCGAACCATCTCACGTCCCTCGCTGATAAACGCCTCACGGCGCTCCGGCGAGGAAGCCGGACCAACCTCGCCAACGGTCTCTGCGAAGTAGCGCAGCCCATCTTCATCGCTGTCCGCGACGCCGTCCCGCTGCATAAGCGGATTGTTCGGGAGCCAGACAACTCCCCCGGACATTGCGGTGGAGCCGCCGATCAAATCACGCTTCTCCACGACAAGCGCACTGCCGCCGGCTTCCCGCGCCGCGAGGCCGGCAACCAGCCCGCCTCCGCCGCTGCCAATAACGACGACGTCGAACTCCTCATCCCAGGTCGCCCCGCTCATGAGACCAGCTCGATGCGTCCGATTTCACTGCCAACTGCGTAGGTTTCATCTTCGGACGCTTCGCCGTACCGCAGGATGCCGCTGGCGGCGGCCTCGACGTCGGTCGAAGCCTTTTCGGTTTCGATGCTGTAAATCGCTTCGCCCTCAGCCACGGCGGTGCCGTCACCGACGAGCCATCCGACGAAGACGACTTCTTCGGTCGCCATGGAGACTTTGGGAATCGCCACCGATATTTCAGACATGTACTGCTCCCATCGCTGTTCTTGCTGCATGTACGATCCCGTCGACGCCGAGTGTCACGGCAAACTCAGATGCCCTCGCGGGTATTGGCGTGAACTGGGCCCCGACGCGCTGAACCGGTTCGGCGAGTACTCCAAAGAGCTTGGCCGAGATCTGTGCAGCGACCTCGGCACCGGGCCCGGCGAACGTCGTGGCGTTGTGCGCGATCACGGCGCGGCGTGTCCGGCCGACCGATTCGAGCACGGTGTCCATGTCCAGGGGCAGGAGCGAGCGCAGGTCCAGAACCTCGGCGTCAATGCCCTCCTCGGCTAGCTGCTGGGCCGCTTGCATGGTGGCGGCTGTAGCCAAACCGTAGGTAATGAGCGTGACGTCGGTGCCCGGACGCAGCGTCGCGGCCTTGCCGATCGGTACGCGATGACCGTCGCCGACGGGCACCTCCCCCTTCAGGCCATACAGACGCGATGCCTCGATGACGAGCACCGGATCGGGGTCGAAGATGGCCTCAAGCAGCAGCCCCTTGGCGTCAGCCGCATTGCTGGGGAAGACCACCTTCATGCCGGGGACGTGCATAAACCAGGCTTCGAGTGACTGTGAGTGCGTCCCGCCTGATCCCGTGCCGGCGAAGACCGCCGTGCGCACAGTGAGGGGGCACGTGGTGCGCCCGCCGGACATGTACCGGACCTTCGCCGCATGGTTGACCATCTGGTCCATGGCAATGCCGATGAAGTCCATGATCATGATCTCGGCGACCGGCTTGAACCCTTCCATGGCCGCACCGACTGCCGCGCCCACAATGGCTGCCTCGGAAATCGGAGTGTTCATCACCCGGTCCTCGCCGAAGGCGGTCGAGAGGCCCCGCGTGACGGCGTTGACACCGGCAGCGGGATCGGCGAGGTCTTCGCCAAGGAGGAAAACGGAGGGGTCGGTGCGCAAGGCTTCTTCTAGGGCTTCATTGAGCGCCTCGCGGATGGAGATGACACGTGTCTCAGTCATGGGTGACCACCAATTCGTTTGCGTAGACGTCGGTGCGGATCTCATCGACACCAGGGGCAGGTGCCGCAAGCGCCGTCTTGAGTGCTGCTTCGACCTCGGCAGCAGCTTCGGCGCGGATCGCGTCGATTTCTTCCTGGCTGACGCCGTTCTCGACGAGGTAGCGCGGGAAGGTGAGCATCGGGTCCAGCTCACGCTGGTGTGCCAATTGCTCTTCCGGGATGTACTTTCCCAAGTCGCCGGCATAGTGGCCTTCGAAACGGAACGTGACTGCCTCGACCAGGGTTGGACCGCCCCCCGAGCGGGCACGCTCAACGGCCTCGCGCAGCGCCGCTACCATCGCCACTGGATCGTTCCCGTCGACGGTGACTCCGGGCATGCCCAGACCCTTGGCACGGTCAGCAACGTGCGGGATCGCCATGGTGTCTTCAACCGGCGTCATTTCCGCATAAAGGTTGTTCTGGCAGAGGAAGATGACGGGCAGATTCCAGACTGCGGCGAGATTGGCGCCCTCGTGGAACGAGCCGGTGTTGGTGGCTCCGTCACCGAAAGTGACGACGGTGACCCGGTCGGATCCCTGCTTGACGGCGGCCAGGGCCGCGCCAACGGCTATCGGAATGCCCGAGCCCACAATGCCCGTGGTCAGCAGCACGCCGTGTTCTGGGTCTGCGATGTGCATGGTGCCCCCTTTGCCTCGGGAGGCGCCGACGGCAGTGCCCATTACTTCGCCGATGATCTCGGTAAGCGGCACGCCCTTGGCCACATGGTCATGCAGTCCGCGGTAGGTCGTGATCAGCCGGTCATCCTGGCGCAGGACGTGCCCCATCGCCGCGGACACCGCTTCCTGGCCCCGCGAGGGCCAGATCACTGTGGCAAGCTCACCCCGCTTGATCCCGGAGACGATGCGGGTGTCCAGTGCTTCTTCTCGTGCCATTGACCGCCATAGACTCCGCAGCGCCGCGGGGTCCAGGACGGAGGCGGTGTTCTCGACAGCCTCGGTTGTTGCGCTCATGTTTCACTCCTTTCGAAATCCTGCATGTTGTTGTCTTCACTTTCAGCCTTGCGAACGCCCCGTTTCTCCAGGACGAGCGAGTCACCCCTGCACCGCAGCTGACACGCCAGACGGACAAGGCTGTCGCTTGCCAGGGGACCCGGCATCTTCATGCGCACGGCGTCGAGTTCATCTTCTTCGGCAGGCAGGGCGTCGCCTTCACCGCCCACGATCTTGGTAAAGCAGCTCATGCAGTCGAGCTGTCCCCAGCACTGCGTGGGCCAGACGAAGCCCTGGCGCCAGGCTGCTTCAGCGACAGACTCGTAGGATTCGACCTCGAGATCGATGCCGGCCGGCAGGATCTTCACCCGAGCCATCGGTGACTGCCTTCCATGCCACGGGTCATTCGCCGATCCTCATCTCATCGGGGCGGGGTTCGGCCCTATCGGATTCGAACCTCGCCCGCCAGGACGCTTCGGCGTCGGGGCCTTCCAGCGCTGCAATCCTCGACTCAAGCACGCTCACGATTTCCAGCAGCCCGAAGACAGCCTTGCGCAACACCAACTCATCTGAACGGTTAATGCGGGTTCGGTCGATGTCGGTGAGTTTGGCAGCAAGGGCACCCGTAAAGGGTGCTCCCTCCTCCAGTAAGACGTCCTGGACAGTGTTCGCGGTGAACACCCCCGTCAGAGCTCCGCTGCCAGGCGCCGGTCAAGCTCCTGGTGCATATTGGCGATCGTGACCTCCCACTCGGAGGACAGCGTTGTCTGACCCAGCGACACGTTCTTGATGCCGCGCTGCATACGCTCCAGGTTGGCGAAGTCCTGGCGCGGGATGAGACCCCAGTGGTCGTCATCGTCCTTGTCATAGCGGCCGCTCAGGGTGAGGCGCCCGTTGTCCTGGCCCTCGGGGTAAGTCGTGAGCGACCACACCTCGAACCGGCACCAGTCCGGGTCATCGTTGTAGGGCCGCACCCGGTAGACGAGGCAGTTGGTGTACATCGGGAGCATCAGGTAATTCGGAAAAAGGTGGATGTCCCCGCCCCACATCTTGAGGACCTCGGGGGTCAGCGCGGGGGCGGCGATGCCTGCTCCCGCCCAGAAAGCGAACAGCGCCTGAAGTGCCTTTTGTGTGTACTCCGGGGTACTGGTGTCCATGTCCCCGGCGACCGATTCGAAGATCGTGACATCCCGCTCGAGCGTCATCGCGTCCTGGCCCTTGAAAAGGTTCCGCGCCGACTCGAGGAAATCCGCCTTGCCTCCGTAGCTGGACCGTGCATCACCGCTCTGGAAACGTCCATGACCGTTGATAAACGGGGTGTACGAGACGTTCTGTTTGTTCTCTTCACTTTCAGCATCACCGGTGTACGTGTAGAGCTGCGGGTGGGTCTGCTTCACATGCCACCCCTCGAAGAACGCTTCCTGGGCAAGCTTCCAGTTGCAGTTGATGATCGCTTCTTTCCACCACTTCGCCCGCATGTTCTGCACGCCGTTGCGTTCAAGGATGTTGGCTGCGGGGAACAAGGCTTCCATCAGCGGCGGGGCGTCCAGGTCCATGTTGATCCAGACCATTCCGGCCCACGTTTGGCACTGTGCCTCCCGGAGCCTGATGTCGTTCGGATCGATCGTGGCCGGGTCAAACCCTTCGCGGCCGAACACATGGCTGATCGACCCGTCAGTCTTCCACCGCCACCCGTGGAACGGGCAGACAATCTGGTTGCCGGGGAAGCGTCCGCAGCCTTTGCCCAGCTCCGTGGCACGGTGACGGCAGGCGTTGTGCAATGCCTTGATGCTGCCGTCGGGCTGGCGCACGATCAGCAGTGACTGACCGACGATCTCGTATTCCACGAAATCTCCCGGATTCGGAATCTCCTCTTCCCGGGCGGCCATTTGCCAAACTTTGGGCCAAAGGTGTTTCTTCTCCAGCTCGAAGAATTCCCGCGAATAGTAACGCTCCGCGGGAACGTGCAATGAGTCCACCATGTGGTGGGGCACTTTCGAATTGACTTCGTCCCCGTTGGGGCCGGAGGCGAGGGCGGATTCGATATCATCCGCGGGAAGATGCTCGGTGACAGTGCTCATCGTTGAACCTCTCATTGGACCTAACCCCCGGCGCTTTACCGAAGGACCTTATCGCAAGACCAAATATTTGCTCACACCCTAGGGGAAGGGATGGCATCCCACAAGAGCATCAGGCGTTGCCCGGGCGGTCGTCCCTGGGCCACATTGCGTCAGGACGGCCCGACCGCGACATACCCGCCCCGCCGCCGAGCAGGTCCGGATGGGCATCGTCGAGGTCAGCGATCGCGTGGGCCGGACAGTCGAGGATCGCCCGGCGTACGCCGGCTTCATCTTCGGGCGCAACTTCATTGCCCTTGCGCAGCGAGGGATACCCCCAGTCATCCAGAGAGAACATCCCCGGCGCGTGCAGCGCGCAGGTGCCGAAGCCATCGCAGACGGTTCTGTCGAGTTTGATGCGCATTAACGTCACTCCTCACTGTCCGACCCAGAACGGCGGCGGAACATTGTCGCCAGCGGCAGTGCACAGGACGCACACGCCGTCGAGATGGGATGCCACGAGCTCCGGAAACTCACGCAGCAGTGTCGCCGCCGCATTGGTCGCGCCGTCGAGCGTGCCACAGGCACCCCGGCCGCGCAGGTCGTGTGTCCAGTGCCGCAGACGATCCAGGTCCTCTTGGCTGGTCCGTCCCAGACGCAGTCCGTCGACAACGGCGGCCATCGCGGATGTCCCGTTGAAGCACGAGCCGCACTGGCCTGCATTGTGTACGGCGAAGTAGCCCAGGACTCCTGCGGCAACTGTGACCGGGCAGGTGCTTTCATCGAGCACACCAATGGCTCCACACCCAAGGCCGCTTCCAGCCACCGCCACTGAGCTGTAGTCCAGCGCGACATCGAGCATCTGTGCCGAGGCGAGCCCGGCGAAATAACCGCCCATCAAAAGACCGCTGACACCGCCGTCGTACCCACGCCAGGCGAGGACATCGCGCAGCGTTACCCCGAAGGGCACCTCGGCCAGCACAGTTTCTCCCGGCGTTGTCAGCGTCATCAGGAACGATCCCGTTGAGTCATCGGTGCCGGCCATCCGGTACCAGACACCACCGTGTGAATGGATCAGCGGCAAATTGCTCAGCGTCTCCACATTGCTGATCTGCGTGGGACGATCATCGACACCCCGCTCAAACGGACGCGGAGGCTTGTCCGACGGGAGCGCTGGACCCCCGTTGAGTGAGCGCACCGCGGCAGTCTCCTCTCCCGCCACGTAAGCAGGTTCAACGCGGTGCACCCCGACTGCCAGCTCGTTCCAGCCCTCCGAGTTGAACTCGCCAAGTGCCCGTTCAATGCTGTCGGCGGCTGCGGGATCCGAGACGTACACATACGCCTGCTGGGCACCGATCATCGCTGCAGCCAGCCGCACCCCGTCCAGGACCAGGTGCGGCCGGTGCCGCATGAGCCACTTGTCTTTAACGGAGGACGGTTCGCCCTCTTCACCATTGGCCACAAGGATCGGAGTCGCGGCACCTCCACGCACCGTGAGGATCTTGCGGGCGAGGGGGAAAGCGGCACCTCCCCGGCCGCGGAGACCTGCCGCCGCAACCTGGTCGAGCAGCGCTGCCGGATCCCGCAGCGGCGCGTAACCGCCGCCGCCGAGATATTCATCGATACCTTCTACTCCCCCGGCGTTAAGCAGCCGGGGAGCAAGGCCCGGGTAGCGGTCTGTTGGTATCGTCCGCGCACTTTCGGCTGTGGCACTCATGCGGTGATCACCACTTGATCGCCATCAATCCGCACCGGATAGGTGCGGATGCTCCACTCCGGCTTCACCGCCGTCGTCCCCGTTGCCAGCTCAAAGCCCCACTGGTGCCACGGGCAGTAGATAAATTCGCCGTCCCGTGTTTCGCGTGCACCGCCGGGGCGCGATTCGTCGGCTACGTTGGTGCCGCGGGTGCGCCCGACGCACAGCGGGCCGCCCTCATGCGGGCAGTAATTTGCGATCGCATAAAACGAGCCCCGCACGTTGTAGACCCCCACGCCGTAGCGGCCTATAGGCACAACTTTGTGCTCTCCCGGCGGGATCTCGTCGACCGTGGCAACGACGTGTTCTCGGCCGCGGGCCAGTTCGCTGCCCGTCATCAGAAGGCCTTCACCTGTCCAGAGACGGCCGGCACCTGCGAGGGGAGGCCAAAGAGGTCCAGGGCGTTCTGGTACATTACGGCATCACGCATCTGAGCGGGGAGATGCTTGGCCAGCCATCGCGGCTCGTCGAAAGTCCAGTGCGGATAATCCGATGAAAAGAGCATCATCTTCTCCGCCTGCATCCACTCGAAGGCGCGGGTCAGCTCGAGTTTATTTTCGGGGTAGTCCAGGGGCTGCGTCGTGAACCAGATGTTGTCCCGCACGTACTGGGACGGCTCCTTGCTCAGGCCGGTCTCATTGCCCCGGGCCGCATGGATGGAGTCCATGCGCCACATGAGCGGGAGGATCCAGCTGAAGGCGTGTTCAATAAACACGATCTGCAGGGTCGGGAACCGCTCGAAAACACCGTCGAAGATGAGGCTCATGACCTGGTTGGCCGCCAGCATAGAGTACGTCACCATGAAGTCGTGGTTGTAGGTCATGAAACCTACGGGGCTCATCGGCAGGAGATTGTGTTTGCCGCGGCTTAGATGGCAGGCCACCGGAATGTTGTGCTTTACGGCTGCCGCCCAGATGGGGTCGTACATCGGGTGCCCCCAGGAAGGGCGGGGTTCGGCGTTGATGAGGATCTGCTTGAACTTTTCGTGGCCTGCCCAGTGCTCGATCTCGCGTGCCGCGCGTTCAGGCTCGGTGATGTTGGCACAGATGGAACCGAAAAAGCGTCCGTGCCAGTTGTCTTCTTTATTGAGCCAGGCGGATTCCTGCCAAAGGTTGGTGGCCGCCGACATGGCGGATACTTCTTCGTCGGTGTCACCCTGACCGCCGGTCGTCGGGCCAAGCATGATGAGGTCCGACCCCGAATCGAGCACAAGCTGCTGAAATGCCAGCGCGGGGTCGGAGCAGGCGAACTCTCCGTCATCAGGGAAGCTATCCACGCGCATCGCCTTGGAGTGGTGGTAATCCGGCGGGTCATAGTAAAGGCCGTTCTCTGCCCCCTGTGCCTTCAGCTTCACTTCGCGGGCGATCTTCGGATCGAGGAACTCCATGAGGGCACCGCGGCGCGGCGTGGGATGCACGTCGCAGTCCACAACGCGCACCGGGGTCGTCTCCGTTGACGTCTCCGGCATCTCGATTTGGGTCATTTCACTTCTCCTTCGTCGGTTCCACGTTCGCTGGTTCTCCGTACGGTGGTCATACGCCCGCCGTAATGCTGATGCCGTACAGCTCAGCAGCGTTTCGCCAGAGCACTTTCTCCTGCTGCTCCGGTGTCCAAGCCGACGGCAGCGATTCAACGGTGGCCGTCTGCCAGTCGGGGTAGCTCGAACCGAACATGAGCATGTCTTCCTTGCCCGTCATCTGCAGCCACTCCGAGGCGTAACCGACGTCGCCGGGGCCGTCGAGCGCGCCGTTGACGAACCAGACGTGTCCAGACAGATAGTCGCTGGGCATCTTCGGCGCCCAGGGAGTTTGTTCGAGGTGCGGCCGGCCAAACGTGTCCATCCGCCAGATCATCGGAGTGAGCATGTCAGCTGCACCGTCAGCAAAAACGATCTTCAGTTCCGGGAACTCTTCGAAGACGCCTTCGGCGATCATGTTCATGAGGTGGAACACGAAGTTCAGCGGCTGAAACCCCACAAGCTGCTGGTACGTCCGCGTGATGCCGTTCGGCGTGGGCGGATGAGTGATCCCCATTCCCATCTCGTTGTGGATAGCGATCGGCAATCCGGCCTCAACCGCGGCACGCCACAGCGGTTTGTAGTGCGGCCTGCCGTACGGTGCCTGCGTCTGCATCGGCAAACCGATCTGCACAATTTTGGGGTGGGCCGACCACCGGCGGATCTCCCGCACCGCACTGTCGATGTCGTTCGGGTTCACACGAATGGTGCCCAGGAACTGGTCTGCATAGGTGCCTGAGTCGAGCCACCGTTCCACGAGCATACGGTTGGTCGCCTCGTGGATAGCTGACTCCAGGTGCCAGTCGGGCAGGACACCGACGGTCATCGGATGCAGGATCGCGAGGTCAAAACCCTTCTCGCCGAAGAGCGTCCTGCCGACGAACTCGGGATCGGATCCGGCGTGCGCGTCGGGGCGGGGCTGCGATCCCCGCACGTAGCGGTTGCCGAGTTGGAGGCTGTGAGTGACATCCGGGGTGGGAAAACCACGACTGGCCCACGGCTCACCCAGATACTCACGCAGCTCGGCATCGGAGGCGAAAAACACATGCACACTGGCGTCAATACGAAGGCCAGTGCCGGCTTCAGGGGAGATGGAATCGATCATGTGGACCAAACTATTGCTCCGATGACTGTTCCGCAAGACCTTTCCAGTACTCATTTGCTGCCCCGTCCATAAAGTCGAGGAACGTCGGCACCGCATCCATCCACGGATCGAAGATGCTGCCATGACCGGCGTCGCGGGCTGCCTGCGCCCGTTCCCAGGCATCCTCCGGCCACGGCGGGTCAATCAAGGTCGAACCGCTGATGAGCGAGTGCACTTCAAACGATGTGCGCTTTGGATGGTCAATGTCATTCTCGCCGCCGCGCACAATCAGGGTCGGCACCGCAATGCTGCGCATCTGCTGATCGGTAACACCGGGAATGGACTCGGTCGCCTTCGGGACGTATGCCTCAAGCCAGCGCCACATGACCCGCTCGAATTCCTCCGCTCCGATTTCGCGCAGGCGCCGGGCATTGCGCGGATTCACCTCAACCAGGTCAGCCCAGCTGCCCGCGGGACCCCGCTGCTTGAGCACCCCTTCGATTCCGCTGCGGCGAACAGTGCGAATCTCATTCATCACGTAGACACCCGCCAGGCTCATTGATGAGAAGGCGCCCCCGACTATCGACCACACCACGAGCTTTCTCACCAGCTCGGGGTACTCAATCGCAAAAACGATGGAGTCGCGGGCGCCTCCTGAACCACCTAAGGCGAAAACGGGCCCAAGGCCCAGTTCACGCACCATGGCAGCGAGGGTTTCGGCGCGCATGTGTGATTCGGTGGCCCCGTACAGCTGCACATCCGAACGTCCTGTGTTTGGCCGGTCCCAGATCAGCACGCGCTTGCCAGCCGACGCCAGCTTTTCGGCGAAAGGACGCACGCCCGGGTAATCCTTGCTGAAGCGCCCCCCCGGTGTCACGGTGACGACGTCGCCGCCCTCCTCGCCGAGGAGCTCATACTCGACAACTCCGCCGTTTACTTCAATCTGCGCCATTGCAGCGACCTTTCACTCGGACTCGGAACACCTTGCGAGTGAATCTAATTGTTGCTCCGCAATCGCGCAATGGTAGCCGCCCGGCCTTTGGCCGGGGATAATGAACGAATGGAGACGCCACAGGAGGCCATCAGTGCGGGGGTGAAATCCGGCAGCCGCACCGACGAGATCCGGCAGGCGGCCGCGAAGCTGTTCGAGGCCCGCGGCTACTCATCAACCACGATCACCGACATCGCGGACGCAGCCGGCATTCTGCCGGGGAGCCTGTACTACCATTTTGAATCCAAGGAGGCTGTTGCCCTGGAGATCGTCGCGGACTTTGAACGCGACGCAGCTGAGCTAGCCTCGACACTCTCTGAACGCATTGAAGAATCTGGCGCCGGCAGCGCACGGGCGCAGTTGACGCGAACGGCAGAAGCCATTGCCGAACTGTCTGCACGAAACCACGCAGCACTCCGCATCACCGCTTATGCCGCACCCGCCACAGCCACAGAGCGGTTTCATGAGGCCCGCGAGTCAGCCACGACCAGCCTGGCCCAGGTGTGGGAGCGTCTGGTCGGCGATCTTGTCCCCGAAGCCTCCGACAGCCAGGACATCGGCCTGCTTCGCTTCGCCCTGGACAATCTGACTCTCAATGTCTCCCTCAATTTGGCAGAAACGGCCCGCCCCGGATCCGTCGCCGGACTAAACATCGCGATGCTGCTCGACGGCATCGCCCTGGATGTCCCGGGAGACGAAGACCTCGACCGCTCCGCGGCCATGGTTGCGGCCCGAGACGCTATAGCCGCCTGGGGACCGTCCTATGAGCCAGCGGAGCCGAACAGCCGTGAGCACATTGTGGCTGCGGCACGGGTCGAGTTTGCCCGACGGGGATTCGACGCAACCACGGTGCGCGACTTAGCCGAGGCTGCACAGGTAGGGATGGCCACCCTCTACCGCCGCGTCACCTCGAAAGATGAACTCCTCAGAGACATCCTCGGCGCCTACGACGCACACTTCGACGCTGCAGTGCGGGCTGCTCTAACTGCAGGCGGTTCGGCTGTGGAGTCACTCGATGCCCTCGCCTTTGTCCTGATCAGCGCCAAACGCAGGTTCCGGCTGGAGTCCGAAATTGTCAAGCTTTCCAACCCCCGCACAGCTCCCGCCCCCGTGGCGCTGGAATCGTACTGGGCTAGCACCGGAGCGCGTCTGCGCCTGCTCGAATCCATGCTGGAGCGCGGCATCCGGGAAGCATCTATCCGTCCATTGGCCGCGCCCGCCGAAATGGGCCCGCAGATCCGTTTCATCTGCTGGGTGCCATATCAGGATCTCGCGCGAGCAACTCCCGAGCGCGCGCACCGGTTCCTGCGTAATTCGATGCTTCGGGGATTCCTTACCCCGCGTTGAGTCCCGCCGTCAGCTCGATGCGCACTTCAGCGTTCAGCGCTGCCTCCATGGCCGTGTGCAGCCGGCTCTCGGGAACCCGCCGCATGTCAGCGGCCGAGACCATGACTGTAACGACGTCGCCGTCGTCGCGAATTTCCCTTTGGACCCGCCCAACAAGGTCAAACCGGGCCAGCACAGACTCGGCATCGGCGTCGGTGCCGCGGCTTATATACGTCACAGGCCCGAGCCGTGCCGACACACCGAATGCCTCTTCGCATAAGCCAACGGCATCCTCCGGTGTCCATTGCTGGGCCTCGTCGCGCAGCAGGGAAATCTCACTCAGCACCTCCTCGCTGGCAACTGCCGTGTACTCAACGAGGGGGATGCCGCGCTCACGCAAAAGCGCCACACCCCCCTCGAAAACACCAGGTTCAACAGGGGACGCGAAGTGGATGCGGAAGACGGCGGTAGGCATGGCGTCATGGTAGCGAGAACTGGCTCTGGAGCAAACTGTTGTTCTGCTGTAGGCTGACCGGATTCCTCCCAATGACGCGAAGGAGTCCACAGTGGACAGCACGACTTTCTCCGGCGTAATGCTGGTTGCTACAACGCCAAAACCTGGTGTCGGCGAGGCAGAGTTCAACGCCTGGTACGACATCCACGTCGCCGAGATCCGGGAGCAGGTGCCGGGCATCGAGGGTGTCGAACGCTTTCGCACTGATGCCGGCGAAGGTCAGGCCCCCCGCTATCTCACTGTCTACCGGATCTCCCGTCCCGCTCCGGCGATCCTGGCAGACATCCGTGGTGCGGACCTGACCGATTCAAGCCCTGTGCTGGACATGGGCGGCAACCCTCCCGTCATCACTTCATACGAAGCTCTCAGGTGAGATGAACCCATGACGACGCGCATTGAACTCGACGCCCCCAAGTGCGTGGCATCCGGCTTGTGCGTTATGGCCGCACCCGATGTTTTCGACCAGCGCGAGGACGACGGAATCGCGATCGTGCTCGTCGAGGAGCCGGCCGGCGACTCCCTTCCCGGCGTCCGTGAGGCTGTGTCGCTCTGCCCCGCGGCAGCGCTGCGCCTGGTCGCTGGATGACCCGCATCGTCATCGTCGGGGCCGGCGCTGCAGGCCTGGCAGCCGCGGAAGAATTGCGGAGGTCAAGGTTCGACGGCACCATCACGCTGGTTGGCGAAGAACAGTATGTCCCCTATGACCGTCCTCCGTTGTCAAAGCAGGCGCTGGAGGATTCATGGGATAACGCGCGGCTGCGGCTTCGGGCCGACGCGGACCTGGCTGCACTGGATGCCGACTTTCGGCCTGGACGGCGCGCGGTTGCCGCCGACGCTGCACAGCGCACCGTCACCGTGGACGGCGGGGAAGAGCTCTCCTATGACGGTCTCGTCATCGCCACGGGCGTCGTACCGGTGCCTCTGCCGGGCGTCGATTCGTCGACGCTGCGCGGCCTGGACGACGCTTCCCGCCTGCGTTCGCGGTTGCAGCCCGGGGCACACGTCGTCATCATTGGCGCCGGTTTTCTCGGAACTGAACTGGCCGCAGCTGCTGTTAAACGGGGATGCCGGGTGACATTGCTGGACCGCGGAGGCAGCCTCCTGGCGCGGCTTGGCGAACCAGTCTCCCGCCACGTCGCCTCCCTGCATGCAGCGCAGGGCGTCGAAGTGCGCTCCGGAGTGCGCGTAACCCATGCCGATGCCTCCGGAGCCGCGCTAGCGGACGGCACCTGGCTGCCGGCCGACGTCGTGATCGGCTGTGTCGGTTCGGTTGCGGCAACAGCTTGGCTCGAAGGCAGCGGTGTACCGGTGGATAACGGCGTCCTCTGCGCCGCAGATTGCTCTGCGGCACCGGGGGTCGTTGCAGCCGGGGACGTCGCGCGGTGGTTCAACCCAGCGTATGGGTCGCTGATGCGGGTCGAGCACCGCACCAACGCCACCCAGCAGGGGGCGCACGCTGCGCGCACACTCCTGGCCAACCTGGACGGCGGCCACGGCATCGCGTTTGTTTCGGTGCCATATGCCTGGTCGCACCAGTTCGACACCCGCATCCAAATCCACGGGCTGACTGTCCAAGGTGCGGACACCGAGGTTGTTGCCGGTGCAGAAGCCGATGGCAGCTTCATCCTCGCCCACCGCGTACAGGACCGGCTTGTTGGCATTATCGGCGTCAATGCCCCGATGCGGGAGGTACGCCGCTGGCAGCAGCTGGTGCATGCGGAGGCCGCACTCGCAGCTGCCTCCGGCGTCGCACCGCCCGTCTCCCTGGTGAGATGACGGCGCACGGGTGCCGGAACTTTTAGGCAGTTTCAGCGGCCGCGGTGCCCTGAGCCTTCCGCGGCGTCCGTGGCTGTCACGCGCAGCGCGTACCCGTCCCCAGCCTCCACGAGTTCGGGCTGGAACACCTCATTAGCGCGCCGGTGCGCCAGGTAGGCAATGCAGCCGCGGGCCTTGGCCAGCTTTTCGATCATCAGCGCGACGGCCGGAACGGTCAGCTGTTCCAGGGTCAGCCCCACGGTGTCCGGCTGGCCCACTTCATCACCGAGTGCCGTGGTCCCGGCCTGTTCCATCTCCGCTGCGGCTACCCGCCACTGGCCCCAGAGGCCCTTGGACTCCAGCAGCGAGGTCTCCTGGCCCAGCGGCTGGACGGCAGCAAAGTAACGGGTGTCGAAACGGCGCAGCGCGAAGTCCGCGGTCAGCCAGTGGGTAAGCGGGCGCAGCAGATCGCTGCGCAGCCCCAGCCCGCGGCGGGCCAGCAGGGCCGGAAAGGACATGTCGCCGGAGGCAATGCCAACCCTCGCCGCCATCCAGTCCGGTCCCCGGTTGCTCTCCAGGAGGGTGGACTCATCCGGTCCTGCCAGCAGCACGCCGGTCTCCTCGAACAGCTCCCGGGCTGCGGCTACGACGTGGCGCCGGGCTTCCTGCGGGTCATCCATCCCCAGGGTCCTGGCCCACTCAGCCGGCGACGGCCCGTACCAGGCCAGCGAATCGCTGTCGGACTCTTCCAGGCTGCCGCCGGGGAAGGCGATCTTGCCCAGCGGGGATTCACCGCGGCGGTAGCGCAGGAAGACTTCGGCTCCCTGGCGGGAGTCGCGCAACAGAAGGACGGACGACGCCGCCCGCGGCTTGCGGGCGGTGCCTTCGCCGCGTTCAAACCAGCTTTGAGCTGCGCCCTGTTGCCAGGGCGGCAGCTGGAAATGCCGGGTGGAAACGTTAGGCAAATTCGGCGATCACTTCCACTTCTACCGGCGCATCCAGCGGCAGCACCGCCACGCCGACGGCGGACCGGGCGTGGCTTCCTGCCTCGCCGAAGACCTGCCCCAGCAGCTCGGACGCACCGTTAATGACTCCGGGCTGTCCGGTGAAGGACGGGTCCGAGGCAACAAAGCCTACAACCTTGACGATCCGGGTCACCCGGTCCAGGTCCCCGATCTGCGCCTTGATGGCTGCCAGGGCGTTCACGGCGCAGCGCGCGGCGTAGGCCTTTGCATCCTCCGCGGTGACCTCCGCTCCGACCTTGCCGGCAGCCGGCAGCGAGCCGTCAATGAAGGGCAGCTGGCCGGAGGTGTACACGTGGTTCCCGCTCACTACTGCCGGAACGTAGGCGGCAACCGGCGCGGCCACCGGGGGCAGTTCCAGCCCGAGTTCAGCCAGGCGCTGCTCCACGGCGGAAACCGCCTCGGGAGCAGTGCTCATCAGGCCTTCTCCCGCTTCATGTAGGCCACCGAACCGGTGCCGTTCGGGGCCGGGGTGATCTGCACCAGCTCCCACCCTTCCTCACCATGCATGTTCAGCACGGCACCGGGGGTGTGCAAAGGCAGCGGTGTAATGAAGTATTCCCATTTGCTCATGATCCAAAGACTAGCGCGTGCTTGTAGACTGATCGGCATGGCAGCTCGCAAATCCCCTTTTTTTGACACTGCTACAACTCTGGGCAAGATCGTCGCGTTCTTCGGCGTGAGCGCATTGTGCGGTGTCCTGGCCGCAGGGCTGTTGGTGCCGGCCGCGGCTGCCGCGGGCACAGCGGCGTCGGGTTCCATCCAGTTCTTCGACCAGCTCCCCTCCGAGCTGCAGCGTGGAGCGCTGGCTGAGCCCTCCCGTATTTATGCGAACGACGGGTCGCTCATCGCCACCCTGTATGAGGAGAACCGCCAGCCGGTCAAGCTGGACGAGATCTCCCCGCACATGGTCGACGCGATGCTGGCCATCGAGGACGACCGCTACTACGAGCACGGCGGCGTCGATCTGCAGGGTATCTTCAGTGCCATCATCTCCAACGTCACCTCCGACCGCACCCGCGGAGCATCGACCATCACGCAGCAGTACGTGAACAACGTGATCATCGATACGAACCTCCAGGAAGGCGGGGAGGTGGTCTTCAGCGGCCAGAAGACGGTCGGTGACAAGCTGCGCGAAATCAAGCTGGCGATCGCCGTGGAGAAGGAACTCAGCAAGGAAGAGATCCTGGAGGGATACTTCAACATCGTGCCGTTCAGCGGCACCACCTTCGGCGTCCAGGCTGCCTCCCGCTACTTCTTCAACGTTGATGCCAAGGACCTGAGCATCGCGCAGGCAGCACTGCTTGCCGGCGTCGTCAACGGACCGACGTTCTACAGCCCGGAACTGAACCCGGACCGTTCCCTCGCCCGGCGGAACCTGGTGCTCGACGCCATGCTGGACAAGGGCAGGATCACCCAGGAAGAGCACGACACCGCCGTCGCGACCCCTCTGGAACTGGTCCTCACTCCCGTGCCCAGCAACTGCGTGGGCGCCGTTCAGGCACCCTACTTCTGCGACTACGTCGAACACCTGATCCTCGGCGACCCGGCTTACGGCGCTGAACGCGAAGACCGGGAAAAGCTCCTGTACCGCGGCGGGCTGAGCATTACCACCACACTCAACCCCACACTGCAGAACGCAGCCCAGGCTGCGATCAACGAAACCGCGAACCCGGACACCACGGATGCGGAAATCGGCCACTCCATGGTCAGCGTTGAACCCCGCACCGGCAACATCCTCGTGATGGCACAGAACACCCGCTTCACGCCGGAGCTGGCACCCGGAAACTCGGTGCAGAACTTCAACGTGGACCAATACCTCAAGGGCGACCCGTCCAAGCCCCTCAACGGGCTGGGCGGATTCCAGCCCGGATCCACGTACAAACCGTTCACCGTCGCTGCCTGGCTCGATTCCGGCAAGACACTCAACGCCACCCTGAACGGCAACAAGCGCACCTACCCTGCCGGGCACACCTGGAACGCCAGCTGTCTGCCCGGCGGCCGGTACGCCATCCTCGATCCGTGGACCCCAATTAACTACGGCGACACCAATTACCGGACCACCACGGTGCTGGAAGGCCTTGCCCAGTCGCTGAACACCATCACGCTGGCCTCGGCCAACGAGCTGGATCTGTGCAAGTTCCAGCAGATGGCCTTTGCCTCAGGCGTCCACAACGGCAAGAGCGCCGCCGGTGAACCCGAGATGCTCGCCGTGAACCCGCCCTCCACGTTCGGCGGCGGCGGCGACGCTTCCCCGCTGTCCATGGCCACTGGTTTCGCGACCTTCGCTGCTGAGGGGCTGATGTGCGAACCGCGCGCCCTTGTTTCCGTAAAGGGCAGCGACGGAACTGAATATCCGGTTCCTGAGCAGAGCTGTGAACAGGTCATGCGCAAGGAGGTCGCCCAGGGCGTGAACGTAGCCACCCAGCGCGTGATGACCAACGGCTCCGGCCTCAACCTGCAGGTTGGCGTACCGATTGCCGGCAAGACCGGTACCAACGACTACCGTTCCCAGACCTGGTTCATGGGGTACAGCACCGGACTCTCCACCGCGTCCTGGATCGGGAACTGGAAAGCCAACAACACGTCCATGTCCGACAAGCTGATCGGCGGCCGCTACTACCCGGAGATTGACGGCTCGCTGATCGCCGGACCGTCCTGGAAGAACTTCATCCAGCGTGTCCCCGGCCAGTACGAGGCAAATCCGTTCGCCGCCGCGCCGGCAAACATCGTCGGCCAGGCGCCGGCGCCGCGCCCGTCGCCCAGTTCTCCTGCCCCCAACCGGGACAACAACCGGAACAACGGTAATAACGGCAACAACCAGAACAACGACGACTGACCTTGGCAGCGACTAATCCGGCAGCCCCGGCCCTTCGATCCGCCGCGTGGACCGCCGGCAGCCTCGCCGCTGCCGGCGCCGCGGCCTTTGCCTACGGTTCGCTCATTGAACGGAACCTCTTCGGTATCCGCACCGAGACCGTGGCCGTGCTGCCCCCGGGCAGCAAGCCGATGCGTGTCCTGCACCTCTCCGACATCCACTACGTTCCCGGCCAGGACCGCAAGACGCGCTGGCTGCAGTCCCTGGCGGACCTGGAACCGGACTTTGTGGTGAACACCGGAGACAACCTGAGCCATCAGCAGGCGGTGCCGCCGCTGCTCGAAGCGCTCAAGCCGCTGATGCGTTTCCCCGGAGTGTTTGTCCCCGGCTCCAATGACTACTACGCACCGGTGCTGAAGAACCCGTTCACCTACTTCACCTCACCGTCCAAGCTGCGGAAGAACCCGGCCAAGCTGCCTTGGGCAGACATGTTCGGCGCCTTTGGCAACGCCGGCTGGATCGACCTGACCAACCGGAACCAGTCGGTGGTCCTGAACGGGCTGCGCCTGGACTTCTCCGGCGTCGACGATCCCCACCTCAAGCGCGACCGGTATGCCGGTTTCCCGGCCGGCAGCTCGACGTCGGGCTCCGCCCGGCACCTGCGCATCGGCGTCGCGCATGCCCCGTACCAGCGCGTGCTGGACTACTTCACCGACGGCGGCGCCCAGCTGATCCTGGCCGGTCACACCCACGGCGGGCAGGTCTGCATCCCGGGCTACGGTGCACTGGTGAGCAACTGCGACCTTCCCACCTGGCGTGCCAAGGGCCTCACGGACTGGGAACACAACGGCCGTACCGTTCCCCTGAACGTTTCCGCCGGAATCGGCACGTCCCGGTTCGCCCCGGTCCGCTTTGCCTGCCGCCCGGAAGCTGTCCTTCTCACCCTCACCCCAGCGGCGTAACGACATAACAGAAACTGCACGTTAGACACCCCGTTTCGTGCAGTTTCTGTTATCTCGGCGCGGAAGTCCGATTCGTGGGCGCGGCGTCGTAACGGTGCCCGGGGTGGCCTAGGATTGAGCGGTATCCGGCCCGCACCCACCGGCGCGGACCTCTCCGTCTTGAAGAGGATTCATGCCCCCGCAGACATCATTGTGGCAATCCCTGGGGCGTCTGTACCCGCACATCAAACCGATCCTTCCCCGCCTGTTCCTGGGCTTTCTCTCCGCGATAGGCGCCAGCGTCGTGGCGCTGGCCATCCCGCAGGTGCTCCGGGTCCTGGTGAACTCCTACCTCGCGCCCGGAGGCGCGGTGACAGCCCTTTGGTGGGCCACCGGCATCGTCCTG
This sequence comes from Arthrobacter sp. 3Tela_A, assembly GCF_049311025.1. Taxonomy (NCBI): domain Bacteria; kingdom Bacillati; phylum Actinomycetota; class Actinomycetes; order Micrococcales; family Micrococcaceae; genus Arthrobacter; species Arthrobacter sp. 3Tela_A. The sequence goes on along the minus strand of NZ_JAXIOM010000036.1, from coordinate 14,146 downwards.
GTCCTGGGCACCCTGGAGGCGGTGTTCATGGCGCTGCGGCGGCAGTTCGCCGTCGCGCCGTCCACAATCGTTGAAACCAGCCTGCGGACCTCCTTTTACCGGCATCTGCAGGACCTTTCCGTCGAGTTCCATGACCGCTGGGGTTCCGGCCAGCTGCTCTCACGCGCGATGAGCGACCTGAACCTGATCCGCCGCTGGATGGCGTTCGGTGCGCTGATGCTGGTTGTCACGGCGCTGACTGTGCTCATCGGCGTGACCATCATGTTCTTCACCGCCTGGCAACTGGCCATCGTGTTCCTGCTCGCCGCCGTGCCGATCATCGTTTACGGCTTCAGGTTCCGCCGCTTCTACGGGCGGGTGTCCCGGCAGAGCCAGGACCAGGCCGGCGACCTGGCTACCACCGTCGAGGAATCGGTGCACGGCATCCGCGTCCTGAAAGCCTTCGGCCGCAGTTCCGAGGCACTGGATGCGTTCGAGGAGCAGGCCGAGGGCCTTCGCCAGACCGAGGTTTTCAAGGCAAACTCGCTGGCCAAGTTCTCCCTGGTGGTGACCCTGCTGCCCGAGGCCGCGCTGGCGGTGTCCCTGGTGCTGGGCATCCTGCTGGTCAACGACGGGCAGGTCAGCATCGGCGCGCTGGTCGCGTTCTTCGCCACCGCCGCCGTCGTCGCCGGTCCGGTGGAGTCCATGGGGCCGCTGCTGTCCATGACCCTCACAGCCGCCACGGCGATCGACCGGCACTTCGAAGTCATGGACGCCAAGCGCACCATCACCGATCCCGAGCACCCGGCAACGCCGGACACGGTCCACGGCCAGCTCTCCTTTGAAGACGTGCACTTCGCCTACCCGGACGCCTCCGCGGACCGGAAGGACGTGCTCGACGGCGTGAACCTGGCTCTGCGCGCCGGTGAAACGATGGCGCTGGTTGGCATCACCGGCAGCGGCAAGTCCACGCTGCTGCAGCTGGTCCCCCGGCTGTACGACGCCACGGCCGGCAGCATCCGGATCGACGGCATCGATGTGCGGGACTACCCGCTGCAGGAACTGCGCCGGATCGTTTCCGTGGCCTTTGAGGAAACCACCCTGTTCTCCAGCTCGGTCCGCGAGAACGTCCTGCTCGGTGCGGACGCCGCGAACGACGCCGAAGCGGAGCACCTCCTGCGCGAAGCCCTGGAGGTAGCCCAGGCCCAGTTTGTGTATGCCCTGCCCGACGGCGTCGACACCCTGATCGGTGAGGAAGGACTCAGCCTCTCCGGCGGCCAGCGCCAGCGCGTAGCCCTGGCCCGGGCCATCGCTGCCCGGCCCACGGTGCTGATCATGGATGACCCGCTCTCCGCGCTGGACGTGCGCACCGAGGAACTGGTGGAACAGCGGCTGCGCGAAGTCCTCGCGGAGACCACCACCCTGGTGGTCGCGCACCGTCCCTCCACAGTCTCCCTGGCCGACCGGGTGGCGCTGATCCAGGACGGCAGGATTTCCGCCGTCGGCACCCATGCTGAACTGCTGGCCGGCAACGAGCACTACCGCCACGTGATTGCCAGCCTGCCGGCCGCGCCGCAGGACCTGGACAGCGGGCTTGAAAACGAGAGCGAGGTTCTCCGGTGAGCCGTTTCAGGATCCGCCGGGCCGGCGCACCCCTTCCCGGTCCCGAAGAGCCGGCAAACGCCGGCGTCGGCACGGCAGGCGAGGACAACCTGGACCTGGACCGGGAGCAGAACCGGGCCGTGCGGCGTCGTTCGCTGTCCCTGCTCACGTCCCTGGTCCGCCCCAACCGCGGCCGGTTCCTCTTCACCATCGCGCTCGTAGTGTTCTCCCAGGCCGCCCGTGTTGCCGGACCCGCAATCATCGCCTTCGGCATCGATCACGCACTGCCCGCACTGCAGGACGGCAGCTCGCTGCCCCTGCTGGCCGCCGGCGGAACCTATTTGCTGGCTGCGGTCCTGGCAGCCGGGCTGACGGCAGGCTATGTCCGGTCCACCGCCCAGCTCAGCCAGGCGATGCTGCTGGACCTGCGGCTGCGCGTGTTCCGGCACACCCAGCGGCTCAGCCTTGAGTTCCATGAGCGCTACACCTCCGGCCGGATCATTTCGCGGCAGACCTCGGATCTGGAGGCGCTGCGTGAGCTGCTGGATTCCGGGATCAGCTCCCTGGCCTCGGGCGCGATGTACATGGTCTTCGTGGCCATCAGCATCTTCGCGCTGGACTGGCGCACCGGTGTGCTGCTCTGTGTGGCGTTCGTTCCGATGTTCCTGCTCACCCGCTGGTACCAGAAGCGCTCCCAGATCGCGTACCGCGCCTCCCGCGTTACCTCGGCGAAGCTGATCGTGCACTTCGTTGAAACGATGACCGGCATCCGCGCGGTGAAGGCATTCCGCCGCGAAACCGTGAATGCCCAGAAGAACGACGAACTGGCCGAGGACTACCGCCGCGCCACGCTGCGCTCCATCAACCTCAACGGCGTGTTCCAGCCGGGGCTCATTTTCATCGGCAACGCCACCGTGGCCGTGGTGCTGCTGGTGGGCGGCTACCGGGTGCTCGACGGCGGACTGGAAGTGGGCGCACTGCTGGCCCTGCTGCTCTACGCCAAGCGGTTCTTCCAGCCCGTGGACCAGATGGCCATGTTCTACAACTCCTTCCAGTCCGCCTCCGCCGCCCTGGAAAAGGTGTCCGGCCTGCTCGAAGAGGTGCCGACCGTCCGCCCGCCCAAGCATCCAGTGGAGCTCAGGGAGGCTGAGGGGGACGTCAGGTTCGACGGCGTGGAGTTCCGTTACGGGGACGGCCCCCTGGTGCTCCCCCGCCTGGACCTGCACATCCCCGCCGGCCAGACCGTGGCGCTGGTGGGCCAGACAGGCGCGGGCAAGTCGACCCTGGCCAAGCTGATCGCCCGGTTCTACGACCCGTCCGCCGGCGCCGTGCTGCTGGACGGCACCGACCTGCGGGACCTCACCCAGCGGGACCTGCGCCGCGCCGTCGTTATGGTGACGCAGGAAGCGTTCCTGTTCAGCGGCTCCGTTGCGGAGAACATTGCCCTGGGCAAGCCCGGGGCCTCAAGCGAAGAAATCGAGGCCGCGGCCCGCGCTGTGGGCGCCCATGACTTCATCATGTCCCTGCCCGAAGGCTATGAGACCGACGTGAACAAACGCGGCGGCCGGGTCTCAGCCGGGCAGCGGCAGCTGATCAGCTTTGCGCGCGCGTTCCTGGCCGACCCCGCTGTGCTGATCCTGGATGAAGCGACGTCATCACTGGACGTTCCCAGCGAGCGGCTGGTGCAGCGGGGGCTTAAGACCCTGCTGGGCAACCGCACCGCGCTGATCATTGCGCACCGGCTGTCGACCGTGGAGATCGCGGACCGGGTGCTCGTGATGGACTCTGGAGAAGTCGTGGAAGACGGGACGCCGGCGGATCTCACCAGCGGCACCGGACGCTTCGCGGCCCTGAATGCGGCCTGGCAGGACTCGCTCGTGTAACGCTGCTCCATCGGCCCCGGCACCCGGATTTCGCGCTCCCGCAGGTTGTCGAGTACACTTGTAAAGTTGCTTCGCCGGGAGGGAAACCTCCGGTCAGGCAGTGGTTACGGGGTGTGGCGCAGCTTGGTAGCGCGCGTCGTTCGGGACGACGAGGTCGCAGGTTCAAATCCTGTCACCCCGACCAAAACAAGGAAGGACCCATCATTTTTGATGGGTCCTTTTTTGCTGTGTCTTTGCTGTGTCCCGGAGTATGCTCGGGGGCACCCCCACCGAGACACCAGGAGCTGCCATGGTCGTCCGCGTCGACCTGAATATTTCCCTTGACGGTTATGCCACCACCACGGACCAGACCCCGGAAAGCCCGTTCGGGGAAGACTGGGGCCGGCTGGTTGGACCGTACACAGCCACCCGCACCTTCCAGGAACGGGTGATGCACCAGCACGGTATGGGCACCACCGGGGTGGATGACAATTACGCCGCGGCCTACTTCGAGGGCATCGGAGCGGAGATCATGGGCGCTGGCATGTTTGGGCTGCACAACTTCCCGGACGATCCCGAGTGGAAGGGCTGGTGGGGCGACGAAACGCCGTTCCAGTACCCGGTCTTTATCCTCACCCATGACGCCCGCGAGCCCATCGACATGCCGGACGGAACCCGGTTCGAGTTCCTCACTGCCTCACCGCAGGATGCCCTGGAGCGGGCTGTCGACGCCGCCGGGGGCCAGGACGTGCGGATCGGCGGCGGGCCCACCGTCGTGAAGGCGTTCCTCGAGGCGGGCCTGGTGGACCGGATCCATGTGGGCATCACACCGATCCTGCTGGGCCGGGGCATCAACCTCTGGGACGGCCTGCGGGGCCTGGAAGACGGTTACGAAGCCACTGCAGAAGCGGCCGACGACGGCGTCACGCACCTGACGTTCTCGCGCTGACTCCCACGCGCCACGGGTACAACACTGCAGGCCCCGGGAAAACCCGGGGCCTGCAGTTCAATTGCCGTACGAACCTAGACGAAGCTCTCTCCGGTCAGCCGCTCGTACGCCTCAACGTACCGGGCACGGGTGCGCTCGATGACGTCCTCGGGCAGGGCAGGCGGAGGAGTGTCGGAGGCCTTGTCCCAGCCGGACTCTGCCGAGGTCAGCCAGTCCCGGACGTACTGCTTGTCGAAAGACGGCTGGGCCTTGCCCGGCTCGTACAGGGACGCGTCCCAGAACCGCGAGGAATCCGGGGTCAGCACCTCGTCTCCAAGGGTCACCAGGCCGGTGGCCGGGTCCAGCCCGAACTCCACCTTGGTGTCCGCCAGGATGATCCCGCGGTCCCGGGCAATGGCCTCAGCCGTGGTGTAGATCTCCAAGGTCAGGTCCCGGATCTGCGCGGCCGTTTCGGCACCCACAGCCGCCACAACGGCGTCGTAATTGATGTTCTCGTCATGCTCGCCCACCTCTGCCTTCGCAGAAGGGGTGAAGATGGCCGGTTCAATCCGCGAGCCGTCAACCAGTCCCGCGGGCAACGGCACGTCGCACACGGTCTGCGACTGACGGTACTCCGCGAGCCCGGACCCGGTGAGGTAGCCGCGGGCGATGGCCTCCACGGGATACATCTCCAGCTTCTTGCAGATCATGGCACGTCCGGCCACTTCGGCCGGTACGCCCTCATCCGCGGAAATGACATGGTTCGGAACGTTGCCCAGCTGGTCGAACCACCACAGGCTCAGCTGCGTGAGGATCCGCCCCTTGTCCGGGATGGTGCTGGAAAGCACGTGGTCGTAGGCACTGATCCGGTCGCTGGCCACAACCAGCACCCGGTCCTGCGCGGCGTCCGGGCCAGCGGGTACGTACAGGTCCCGCACCTTGCCGGAGTAGATATGGGTCCAGCCCTGCAGCTGCGGTGCGGTGCTCATGCCAGGTCCTGTTCGTTGTCCACGCCCGCGCTGCCGGCGGGCACCACGATTTCACCGCGCTCGGCTTTCAACGCGATGTCGCGGCGGTGCTGGGAGCCCTCAAGCTCAATGGCGTCCACGCCTTGGTAGGCCAGCTCCCGGGCCTGGGCCAGGTTCTCCCCCAGCGCCACGACGGCCAGGACCCGCCCGCCGGCGCTGACGATTTCATTGGCTGCGATGGCGGTGCCGGCATGCAGGACGTGCACGCCCTCGATCGCCTCGGCTTCCACCAGACCAAGGATCGGATCTCCGGTGCGCGGGGTGTCCGGGTAGTTTTCGGACGCGACGACGACGGCGACGGCGGTGCGCGGATCCCACTTCAGCTGCTCCATGGCGTCCAGTTCACCCTTGGCCGCTGCAAGCAGCAGTCCGCCGAGCGGGGTCTTCAGCCGGGCCAGCACAGCCTGGGTCTCCGGATCGCCGAAGCGGGCGTTGAATTCGATGACCCGCAGGCCGCGGGAGGTCAGCGCCAGGCCGCAGTACAGCACACCAACGAACGGGGTGCCGCGGGAGGCCATCTCGTCCACGGTGGGCTGGGCTACCCGGGCGATGACGTCTTCCACCAGGTTGGCCGGTGCCCATTCCAGTGGTGAGTAGGCACCCATCCCGCCGGTGTTGGGGCCTTCGTCGTTGTCGAAGATGCGCTTGAAGTCCTGGGCCGGTGCCAGCGGCACCACGTGCCGTCCGTCGGAAAGGACAAAGAGGGAAACCTCGGGGCCGTCCAGGAATTCCTCGATCACGACGGTTCCGCCGGCATCGAAGCAGGCCTGCGCGTGAGCAAGAGCTTCGTCCCGGTCAGTGGTGACCACCACACCCTTACCGGCGGCCAGGCCGTCATCCTTCACCACGTAAGGAGCACCGAACGTGTCCAGTGCGTCGGCGGCTTCCTCGGCGGTGGCTGCAACCCGGGCCATGGCGGTGGGTACGTTCGCTTCAGCCATGACCTGCTTGGCAAAGGCCTTGGATGCCTCAAGCTGGGCTGCTTCGCGGGAGGGACCGAAGACCGGGATCCCGGCCTGCACAAGGGCGTTCGATACGCCGGCGGCCAGCGGAGCCTCAGGGCCCACGACGACGAGGTCGGATCCCAGCTGGCGCGCGAGGGCGGTGACCGCTTCCGAGTCACTGGCATTGATTGAATGGACTGGCACTACCTGCGCGATTCCTGCGTTGCCGGGAGCCGCATGGACTTCCGTAACGTAGGGGTCGGCCAGCAGGGCCCGGACAATGGCATGTTCGCGGCCGCCGGGGCCAACAACGAGAACCTTCACAAGAGTTCAGACTACTGGCTGTGATGCGCGCCCCGAAAGCCGCTGCGGCTCCGTGACGCGGCCCGTTGAGGCGTGGATTTCGTGCCGGACCGTTGCCCTGCTGAGCCTGCCGCCGGATAGTGAAACACGGCGGTGCTTCGGTCCGCCGGCCCGGGCAGCGAGGCAGGCTGCCTCGATGGCGGTGCTGGGGCGGTCATCGCTCCCCTGCTTCGCTGCCCGTGCCATCCGCTTCCCGTTCCGCCACGGTGGACTTCAGCTCATGGTGCCGCCGGAATCCAAACACCGCGGCCCAGGTGAGTATGAGCGGCAGGGAGGGGAACAAGGGACGCATTTGCCAGAACAGCAGGGCGTCGGATCCAGCCGGGGCAACGGACACTTCCGTCTGCGTTTTCCCGCGTCCCGGACCCTCGTCCGGACTTCCGTAGACTGGCAGTATGTCTGCCACCTTTGCTGCCTCCGACGCCGTTGAACTCGCTGTCCTGGAGCGCAACGGCTTCATTGAATCCCGCCACGTGGGTTCCGCCGTCGTGCTTTCCGGTGACGGGTCGGTGGTGACCGCCCTGGGCGATATCACCACGCCGGTTTTCCCGCGATCGTCCCTGAAGCCTTTCCAGGCTGTGGCCGCAATGCAGTCGGGTGTGCCGCTGCGCGGACCGCAGGTGGCGCTGGCCGCTGCCAGCCATATCGGCGCGAAGGAACACACCGACGTCGTCCGCGGAATGCTTGAGGCCGCCGGAGTTACGGAGGAAGACCTCCAGTGCCCGGTGGACTGGCCGCAGGACGAAGAAGCGCGTACAGAACTGCTCCGCTCCGGCAAGGGGAAGCAGCGCATTGCGTTCAACTGCTCCGGCAAGCATGCAGCCTTCCTGTGGGCGTGCACCGAAAACGGCTGGGACACCCGCACCTACCTGGACCCGGCCCACCCGCTGCAGCAGGGCATCGCCCGCGTGTTCGAGGATTTCTGCGAAGAGAAGGCTGCACACTGGGCGGTGGACGGCTGTGGCGCTCCCCTGGCAGCCGTGTCGCTGACCGGCCTGGCCCGCGGAATCGGCAAGCTGGCCAAGGCGCCGTCGGACAAGCACGGGGATGCACGCGCCGCAACCGTGGCGACCGCCATGCTGGACTACCCCTGGGCCGTCCACGGTGCCGGCCGGGAGAACACGGTAGTGATGGAAGACCTCGGCATCATCGCCAAGAGCGGCGCTGAAGGTGTACTGGTCCTGGGCACGGATACGGGAGTTTCAGTTGCCCTGAAAATGCTCGACGGGAACGGCCGGGCCGCCACCCTGGTGGGACTGACGCTGCTGGCTGCCAGCGGCGCCATCGAGCCCGAAGGCGTCTTCAAGGTCCTGGCCAAGACTGTTCCGCCCGTCCTCGGCGGCGGAGAGCCCGTGGGCAGCCTGCGGCTGGCCGCCCCTGTCACCGCCCTGCTGGACTAGCAGTGGCACGCCGAAGGATTTCTCCGGCCGACGGCATGGCTGCGCTTACGGCAGCCGCATCAGGACCGGCAGACCGGAACACGACGGCGACGGCGGTCCGCTACACCCTGGAGGAACTCGCGGAACGGGTATCGGGCAACTCCGTGGAGGTGCGGGTGCCGCCGTTCGGCGTCACCCAGTGCATCCCCGGCCCCCGGCACACACGCGGCACTCCCCCGAACGTCGTGGAGACCGACGCCGCCACCTGGCTGGGGCTGGTCACTGGAACCCTGGCCTGGGCTGACGTGGTGGCTGCGGGCAAAGTCTCAGCCTCCGGTCTGCGTGCGGACCTGTCCGAATGCCTTCCCCTGTTTCCCCGGCTTGCGGCAGGCGGAACAGCTTAATCTCTACTGCCGGTAGAATTTGGGCATGACTTCCGAGCAGCACAGCCCTGAACGCCGCGAGATCACCATCCGCCGTGCTCCCCGCTTTGTACCCTTCATGGCCCTTGGCGCGGTCGCTGCCTTCATCGTCGCGCTGTTCATGGCGTACACCGGGCCTGAAAATCCCCAGTACACCCGCGAGGCAGTGCTGGGATTCTTCACGGTCATGTTCGCCCTGCCCGGCGTGGCCCTGGGCTCCATTGCCGCCCTCATCCTGGACCGCATCAGCATGCGCCGTTCCGAGCATGCGGTGGTTGAGGCAGCTGACGACGAGACCGGCAGCACGGGCGCTTCCCCCACCGCGTAACGCTCCGTCCCGGAGCCGGTTGAAACCGGCAGGCGTGAGAGAATGAGACACATGGCACGCGGTGACGGAATGCTTTCCCACGATCTCATGCCCGGCGAGAAAGGTCCGCAGGATGCCTGCGGGGTTTTCGGAGTCTGGGCCCCCGGCGAAGAGGTAGCGAAGCTTACCTATTACGGTCTGTATGCGCTGCAGCACCGCGGACAGGAGTCCGCGGGTATTGCTACCAGCGACGGCAGCCGGATCAGCGTCTATAAGGACATGGGGTTGGTCTCCCAGGTCTTTGACGAGACCACCCTGAACACCCTCCTGGGACACATTGCCATCGGGCACTGCCGGTACTCCACCACCGGCGCCTCACACTGGGCGAACGCCCAGCCCACCCTCGGCGCTACGGCGGCCGGCACGGTGGCCCTGGCCCACAACGGCAACCTGACCAACTCCGCTGAACTCTACGAAATGATCCTGGCCCGGCAGGGCCGTCCCCGCTCGGGTGAAATCGCCCAGGGCAACACCTCCGACACCGCGCTGGTGACCGCACTGCTCAACGGCAAGGACGGCCGCTCGCTGGAAGAAACCGCCCTGGAGCTGCTGCCCAAGCTGCGCGGTGCGTTCTCCTTCGTCTTTATGGATGAAGGCACCCTTTATGCTGCACGGGACACCTACGGCGTGCGCCCGCTGGTACTTGGCCGGCTGAACCGCGGCTGGGTGGTCGCCTCCGAAGGTTCCGCCCTGGCCACCGTCGGTGCCAGCTTCATCCGCGAGATCAAGCCCGGCGAATTCATCGCCATCGATGAAAACGGCATCCGCTCCCAGATGTTCGGCGAGCCGACGCCGGCCGGCTGCGTTTTCGAATACGTTTACCTGGCACGCCCGGACGCTTCCATCAACGGCCGTTCGGTCTACGAATCCCGCGTGGAGATGGGCCGCCAGCTGGCCCGTGAAAACAGCGTCGAAGCCGACATTGTCATTCCGGTCCCCGAGTCCGGCACCCCTGCCGCCGTCGGCTACGCCGAGCAGTCCGGCATTCCCTTCGCGCACGGGTTCGTGAAGAACTCCTACGTGGGCCGCACCTTCATCCAGCCGAGCCAGACGCTGCGCCAGCTTGGCATCAAGCTGAAGCTCAACGCCCTGGAATCCGTCATCCGCGGCAAGCGGGTGGTGGTGGTGGACGACTCAATCGTCCGCGGCAACACCCAGCGCGCGATCGTGCGCATGCTCCGGGAAGTCGGTGCCAAGGAAGTCCACGTCAAGATCTCCTCCCCTCCGGTGCAGTGGCCGTGCTTCTACGGCATCGATTTCGCCTCCCGAGCCGAGCTGATTGCCAACGGCGCCAAGGTCGAGGAAATCTGCACTTCGATCGGCGCCGATTCGCTGGCCTACATCTCCGAAGACGGAATGATCGGCGCCACCCAGCAGCCGCGCGAAAAACTCTGCACAGCCTGCTTCACCGGCCAGTACCCCATCGAGCTGCCCCCGGCAGACCGGCTGGGCAAGAACCTGCTGGAAACTCCGTCCGATGCGGACGGTTCCAACGGCTGCGACCCGGGCCCGGACAGTGAATTCGAGACCCTCCTGACCCCCACAGACAAGAAAGAATCAGTATGAGCGCGAGCGAAAACGCCATCACCTACGCCTCCGCAGGGGTGGACGTCGAGGCTGGTGACCGGGCCGTCGAACTGATGAAGGCAGCGGTCAAGGCCACCCACAACGATTCGGTTCTTGGCGGGGTGGGCGGATTCGCCGGCCTGTACGACGTCTCCCGGCTGCTGACCTACAAGAAGCCGCTGCTGGCCACCTCCACGGACGGCGTCGGAACGAAGGTCGCCATTGCCCAGGCACTGGATATCCACCACACCATCGGGTTCGACCTGGTGGGCATGGTGGTGGATGACATCGTCGTCGTAGGCGCCGAGCCCCTGTTCATGACCGACTACATCGCCTGCGGCAAAGTGGTTCCGGAACGCATTGCAGACATTGTCCGCGGTATCGCGGCTGCCTGTGAGGTTGCCGGCACCGCGCTGGTGGGCGGCGAAACCGCCGAGCACCCGGGCCTGCTGGGCGTTGACGAGTACGACGTCGCCGGTGCCGCCACCGGTGTGGTGGAAGCAGCGGACCTGCTGGGTCCGGAGCGTGTGCGGGAGGGCGACGTCGTTATTGGCATGGCATCCTCCGGCATCCACTCCAACGGTTACTCGCTGGTGCGCCGCGTCATCAACCACGCCGGCTGGCAGCTCGAGCGCCAGATCCCCGAACTGGGCCGCACGCTGGGCGAAGAGCTCCTCGAACCGACCCGAGTCTACGCAGCCGATTGCCTGGATCTGGCCCGCTACGCCCCCGCCGGCGTCCACGGCTTCAGCCACGTCACCGGCGGCGGTCTGGCCGCCAACCTGGCACGTGTGCTGCCCAAGGGCCTGGAAGCCACCGTGGACCGTTCCACTTGGGAGCTGCCGCCGGTCTTCAAGCTGGTGAGCGAACTGGGCAACGTGCCGCTGCCGGACCTGGAGCGCACCCTGAACCTCGGCGTCGGAATGGTGGCCATTGTTGACGCCGCCGGTGCTGACGCAGCACTCGCCCGCCTGAGCGAGCGCGGTGTTCCGGCCTGGACCATGGGAACCGTTGGCCGGGTCACGGAATCCGAGGCCGGCGATCCCAACTACGTGCAGGGTGCCAAGGGTGTCGACGGCGGTGCCGTGCGCCTGGTGGGCAGCTACGCCTAACACCCCGGGGGAAGAACCTCCCACCTCATCGAGATAACAGAAACTGCCCGTATCAGCCTTGATACGGGCAGTTTCTGTTATCTCGATGGGGGCAAGCGGGGGCGCGGAGAGAATTTCCGCCCTTAACGCCCTTCAGCGGATCCACCATGATGGTGATCCGCTGAAGGAGGGCAATTAGCTTGCCGAAGAATGAAAGATCTGCCGGCATCTATCCGATGCGGCGGGAACCCTCATCCTCGTCGTCTTCATCGCCAAATTGATCTGCGTACTTATCCTCGTACGCCGAGTAATCCGGCTCGGCCGGTTCCTCGGGATATCGACTCGACGGACGGCTCGAAGGACCTGACAGCTCGCGCTGCAGGGCCGAGTAATCCGTGGCAGGAGTGAAGTACTTCATCTCGCGTGCCTGCTTGGTTGCTTTTGCCTTTTGACGGCCGCGCCCCATGGCGTGACCCCCTTTTTGCGTCGATCCGGAGGTGGTCGCTCGGGCAGGAGAGCGAGGCCCCGGAATATTTGGTCAATTTGTCGTAACTACAGGTTACATGTTTTCCCGCTGGGTTGTGCCCCTCAAGACCCGCAGACGCACTCAACTTCCCAGTTTAGTACCTTCGCCCTACCGGCGCGTACTGCGCCCCGACCTGCAAATTCGCTAAAGTCGGGGAGGAACAGATACCGCGGGACCCCTTCGCGGCCATGGACAGGGAGGACCGGCGTTCACCATGAGCGATCAAAAGAGGACACCGCGGCAGGGACCGGCCCTGCCTGGGAAGTCCCACCGCCCTTCCCCTGCGACTGGAAGCACTGCTGCCGGCAGCGGAGTTTCCAAGGGTTCCGGCGCCAAGCCGCCAGCCCCCAAAACCGCACCTCCGGTCCGGAACAACCCCGCCACAAGGAGCATTCCAGTTATCAAGCCCCAGCAGCCTGCCTCCAACGGGCGCCCCGGCCCCGGCGACCCGTCGGACCGGACCTCCGGCCCGGCGAAACCAGCGAAACAGGCGAAACCGGTAAAACCGGCGAAACCGAGCAAGCCCGGCAAAGCCGGCCGCGCAAAGCCCACGGGTGCCAAGCGCCCGGCCGCTGCGAAGCAGGGCGCAGTTCCCAAGGGTCTGCTCGGCGGCAAGGGCGGAGCCAAGCGCCCCGCGGTCCGTCCGGGTCCCGGAGCCAAACCGACTTCCGGGCCGGCAGATGAGCCAGCTTCCACGAAGAACAACCCGCCCAGCCCTAACGCCCCCGCCGACCCGGCAGCGCAGGACGCCGCGGCACCGCTCCCTGATCTGTCCGCACACACGGACTCCCCTGCCTGGCTTTCCACCGACGGCTCCCATGACGCCGAGCTGTGGGACGTCGCGTTCGACGCCGAGGCCCGGGACGCCGCTCCGGCGGAGCCCAGCGTGGTTCCGCCGGAAGACGTGCAGCTGGAGGAACCCTCCCTCGATACGCCGTCCATCAGCTCCGAGGCCGCCGAAGCTGCTTCCCTTTCGGAAACCGCTGCGGAAGTGCGGGCAGTCTCAGAGGAGGCTGCCGAAGCGGGCAAGCAGGCAGGCATCTCCGAGCCGGCACCGGAAGGCACGGAAGTCGCCGTCGATCCCGGCGCAGGCCTCACGGACCTCGAACCGTCCTCGGCCAGCGACAAGGACGACCCGGAGCCTGAGCCGAAGGCCGGCAAGGAGGCTGAGGACAAGGGCGGGAACCAGCCGGACGGCGAACCTGATCCCGGAGACAAGGCAGCCGATGAGCCCAGCGGCGAAGATGAGGCCGCCGCAGGCACATCCGGCGGCGACAACACCCGCAACAAGCCGGACGAGGCTGCTGACGGCAAAAAGACTTCCGGCGCGGATCAGCCGACGGAAGACCCGGCGGCAACTCCCGCAATTCGGACCTCGACCGTCCAGAGCGGCAGCAGCGATGTCGCGGCCCCCGTAACTGATTCGTTCGAATCGCTGACGCTGACGAAAAAGGACCCGGAAGACACCGGGGTGACGCACACGGTGAACCCGTCCGGGTCCAGCGCCGTCCCGGCGGACTCCCGCCGCGCCCGGCGGACCCGTGAGGCAGAGGAAGCCGCGGCACGCAGCAAGGGCCCGGGCAAAACCACCCGTGCCCTGGTGCTGCTGGGCTCCATCCTCATCGTGGTGCTGCTGGGCATTTGGCTGGCCACGATCATCGCGGACAGCAACCGTGAAGAGGGTGTGCTCGAAGATTCAGTGGCTCCGGTTGATCTGGAGGCCGGCGCCTGCCTGCAGGACTTCCAGAGTGTGAACTCCGAGGTAACGGTGGTGACCTGCGAAACCCCGCATAATGCGCAGCTCGTCGCCACCCAGTCCTACGCGGATTCGGACACGTTCCCGGGCACCGATGCCCTGGCGGCGAAGGCCGAAGAAGTGTGCTCCTCCGTCATCTACACCGATGCCGCCTCGAAGTACACGGACCTGGAACTGAACCGCGCCGTCCCCACGCAGAGTTCGTGGGACGCGGGCGACCGGCGAGTGGACTGCTTTGTGGTGGCACCCGGGGAGGACCTGACCGAGTCCCTGATCGTCCAGCCCTAAGTACACGCAAGAAGGGGGGGCCCCGCAGCGGGGCGCCCGTGGTTT
>NZ_JAXIOM010000035.1:0-41875 GCF_049311025.1 Arthrobacter sp. 3Tela_A | reverse complement strand
AACTTTCGGGGGTGTTGGCCCCCCCCCCAAACCCCCCGGGGCCGGGGGGCGGCCGGGGCGGGGGGAACGGTTGCCGGCTAGAGGTCGACGACGTCGTTCTTGCCGATATTCGGGGTCTGGCCCGTCACTGCGCTCTTGCCGATCTTGAAGATGCTGGCGATCTTGGGCTCATCCGAAACCCAGTACTCGGCCGTCTCGCTGTTGACCTTGATCAGGGCGATGGATGGATCTTCCCGGCCCTGCTCGAACCAGGCTGCGGCCGACGCCTTCCACAGCTCCTGGATCTTCTCCTGGTCATGGCTGATCTCCGCGCGTCCGCTGACGGAGAGATAGCCCTCCTTGTCCTCCACTGACACGTTCACGTTCGGGTTGGCCCGGATCTCGTCCGCCTTGGGGGAGGGGTCCTGGGTGAAGAACCACAGGTTGCCGTCCGAATCGGTCTCCTGCAGTTCCAGCGGACGGCTCACCAGGTTGCCCTGCAAGTCGACGGTAGTCAGGTTGCCGATCTTCGCGTGTTCAAGAATCTTGACTACGCGGTCTACGCCCTCTTGGTGCTCTGAAGTCATGCCTGCTCCTAACTGTGGGGTTCCACGAAACTGTGAGGTTCCACGAATAAAAGCAAGCCTACTTATGGTTAAGTGCCCTGTGAACCGCGCGGCGTACGCCGTGAGCCGAAAAACTCGCGGAGCAGCCGGGCGCACTCTTCCTCGCGGACGCCCGGAAACACCTCGACCCAGTGATTCAGCCGTGGTTCGCGCAGGATCTCGAAGACCGAGCCGGACGCGCCGGCCTTCTCGTCCCACGCGCCGAACACCACCCGGGGAATCCGGGCGAGCACGATCGCCCCGGCGCACATGGCGCAGGGCTCCAGAGTGACCACCAGGGTGCAGCCCTCCAGCCGCCATTCCCCTAAGGCTGCGGCGGCTTCGCGGATCGCCACGACCTCGGCGTGGGCAGTAGGGTCCCCGGCCGCCTCCCGCTCGTTCCGACCGGTTCCAAGGATGGCCCCGTCGGGACCCACGACGACGGCGCCAATAGGGACGTCGGCGGTGTCCAGGGCGGCGCGGGCCTGCTCCAGGGCAAGCCCCATCCAGGTCTTATGCGCGGCTGTGGGGGATTCCATACGGCTATGGTCCCTCATTCACGCTGCCGGTCCGCAAATCCGCAGGGGTGCGGAGATGCCTCGATGGTAGTTTGGATGCATGCGCGTACTAGTAGTGGATCATCCCCTTGTTGCCCACAAATTGACGGTACTCCGGGATAAGGACACCCCTTCGCCGGTCTTCCGACTGCTCACCGAAGAACTCGTGACCCTGCTGGCGTATGAAGCCACCCGGAACGTCCGGGTTGAGCCCGTCAACATTGAAACCCCCGTCACTTCTACCGTCGGTACCGGGCTGGTAAAGCCCACCCCGCTGGTGGTTCCCATCCTGCGTGCAGGTCTGGGAATGCTCGAAGGCATGACCCGGCTGGTTCCCACCGCCGAGGTTGGTTTCCTCGGTATGGCCCGCAACGAGGAAACCCTCGAAGCCATTACCTATGCCGAGCGCTTGCCGGACGATCTGACCGGGAGGCAGGTCTTTGTCCTGGATCCGATGCTCGCCACCGGCGGCACGCTGCGCGAAGCCATCAAGTTCCTGTTCAACCGTGGCGCAGCGGAGATCGTCTGCATCTGCCTGCTGGGCGCCCCTGAGGGACTGAGCGTCCTGGAAGAGGAGCTGGCGGACGCCAACGTCACGATCGTCCTCGCCTCGATCGACGAGCGCCTGGATGAAAAGGCCTATATCGTGCCCGGCTTGGGAGATGCTGGAGATCGCCTCTACGGCATCGTCCACTAGCCTAAACAGTCCAGTAAAGCTCCCCGATCGTCTCACTATGTGGACGTTTTGGGTTGACTTGACTTCCGGCGGTTCGTAAGCCTGCTTACGAACCGCTGTCGTCGTTAATTGGCCGGTCAGAAAAAAATCCTTGTAAATCCGGCATTTCCGATGATTGGCAAACCCCAAGTGCACTCGAGGATCCGCGGTATGGGAGGTGATTTCTCTCACAAACTGGCTGGCAGTGTCCACATTCTGAGATGTGAGAACCATTGTTACTTGTGCGTAGGGCTTTGTTACATGCAATAATCCGTAACGTGAACATCCACACGACAGCATGTGTCGCAGATCTTCTTTTTGGCAGCAATGCCGGCGGGAAGAGCTGCTGTCGTCGAATGCAGGCCTAGGGAAAACCACCCCCCATCCCCGGGCAACACACCAGTCCATTTGATGGGCGCGACCCCTGCGCCACTCGTCTGGGCACACTCCCTGCATAGTGCCGTGCACGCGGCAATTCACCACTGAGGTCCCAAAATGTCAGTAGCATCCGGGTACGTCCACATCTCCCTCCGCAATGCCCAGAGCCGGGCAGCAGGAATGCCTGCACGTCCGGCCGGGTTCCCCCGCCCATTTGGGACACCCGCCACGGGACAGCAGTTCCCGGGCCAGGTTGTTCCCACCGGGATGCGTTCCCCGCGGTCCCCGCTCGGTGAGGGAACGCCGCTCACCGCCCCGACTCCAGTTCTGGCTCCGTCCGGAACCCCCGGACCGCAGCCGGTGGGCAGCGACACCGTTGCCCGTGGCTTCGTGATTTACGTCGGCCTTGACGAAGGCGCGGCAGCAGCCAGTGGAACCACGCTGACGAAACTCGCGCAGGAAATCCGCGCCCATGTCCAGACGCTGGTACCGGGTGCCCAGAGCCACGCTGCCGTTGCGCTGGCACCGGCCGGGGCCGTCGGCTCGGACATCGACGTCGTCCGCCAGGCCCTGGGTGACCCCACGGTCAACCGTGCGCCGCGCCCGGAAGTCTCCTCGCCGTCGCCCATCCAGCAAAGCGCCCCGCGGCCGTCCGGCGTGCTCATTGACCTCTCCCGCCGCGAGGTGCACCTCGACGGCGAGACCCTGAACCTCACGTTCAAGGAGTTCGAGCTGCTCAACTACCTCGTGGAGAATGCCTCCCGCACCGTGGGCCGCGAAGAGCTGCTCTCCGGACTGTGGCGCAATGCCGAGGAAGTTCCCAACGAACGGACCATCGACGTCCATATCCGCCGCCTGCGCTCCAAGCTGGGGCGCCTGGCCAACACGGTCCGTACCGTCCGAGGCCAGGGCTACCGCTTCTACGAACACCCCGAGGTTGTTGTCTGGGCTGCACCGGAGTACAGCATCTAGCTGCTGCGGCGCCGCATCGACATTACAGAAAGTGCTGGTTTGGGACCCAAAACCAGCACTTTCTGTCATCTCGGTGAAGGCGGATCCAGCCTAGGGGGGGACGCGGGCAGGACTGGAGCCCCTGCGCCGATAGACTTGGCCCATGAGCGGCCACCACCGGAAAAAACTTATGCTGCTGCGGCATGCCAAAGCAGACTGGCCGCGCGAGGTCACCTCGGACCATGAGCGTCCGCTTTCCGGGCGCGGCCACCGCGATGCGCCGCAGGCCGGCATCTGGATGCGGGAGAACGACGCCGTTCCGGACTTCATCCTCTGCTCCTCGGCGCTGCGCACCCGGCAGACCTGCACCTGGGTCTGCGACGAACTGGGGGAGAAGGCGCCGACCGCCAAGCTCGAAGACCGGCTCTATGACGCCTCAGCTGCCGAAATCCTCGCCGTCATCAACCATGTCCCGGAGACGGTCACCAGCCTGCTGGTCATCGCGCACATGCCGGGTGTCCAGGAAGTGGCCATGCGGCTGGCCTCCGTCACTTCGGACGAGGACGCCGTGATGGAAATGGCCACGCACTATCCAACCTCCGGGCTGACCGTCATGGAGGTTGAACTGCCGTGGGCGGAACTCGACGGCCGGGACGCACGCATCACGGACTTCGTGGTTCCCCGGGGCTGAATCCTTACATCCCGTACTTCTCCAGCAGACGCAGCCAGACCTCGCTGATGGTGGGATAGGCCGGGACCGCATGCCAGAGCCGGTCCAGCGGCACTTCGCCAGTGACCGCAATGGTGGCAGCGTGCAGCAGTTCAGCGACGCCCGGCCCGGCAAAGGTAAAGCCCACGGGAATCCCGCGGTCCTCGTCCACCACCATCTGGGCCCAGCCTCTGTACCCGTCGGCGAACAGAGATGAGCCGGCAACGCTCAGCGGCAGGGACGTTTCGCTGGCACGTATTCCCCGCTGTACCGCATCCTTATGGCTCAGGCCCACCATGGCCACTTCCGGATCGGTAAAGACCACCTGCGGCACCGCGGTGTGGTCCGCCGTCGCGGCGAAGCGGCTGTACGCCGGCGGCTCGCCAAAGCCGATCTCACCGCGCGCCCGGGCCGCAATCGCCGAGCCCGTGGCACGCGCCTCGTACTTGCCCTGATGGGTCAGCAGCACTTTTCCGGCCGCGTCGCCGACGGCGTAGAGCCAATTGCCGGCGCCGGCCACCAGACCCGCGTCATCGGTCTGCAGTGAGCCCGGGTCCAGGCCCAGGTCCTCCAGGCCAAGGCCGTGCAGCGCCGGACGGCGGCCGGTGGACACCAGCAGCCGGTCACCGCTCAGCGACCGTCCGTCCGGGAGCTCCATTACAATTTCTCCGGAACTCTCAGCGAAGATCCGCTGCGGGGAAGTGTTGGTGTAAATCTCAACACTGTCCGCCTCCAGAGCCTCGACCACCAGCTGAGCCGCCGGCGCAGGAACCGAGTCCAGCACACCATGCCGGGCCACCACCGAGACCTTGGATCCGAGCCGGGCGTACGCCTGGGCCAGTTCCGTGCCGGCCACCCCGGCACCCAGGACGAGCAGCCGCGCAGGAACGTCCGGCGAGGACGTCGCCTCCCGGGTGCCCCAGTAATCCACGTCCGCCAGTCCGTCCACCGGCGGTTCCACGGGTGCCGAGCCGGTGGCCAGCACCACGGCCTGCCGGGCGGTGATGCTCACCCGGGTCCCGGCGTCGTCCGTGATCTCCACGGTACGTTCCCCGGTCAGGCGTGCGCGCCCGCGGATCAGCCCAATGCCGGTGTCCTTCACCCACTGCACCTGCGAAGCGTCGTCCCAATCGGAGGTGAAGGAATCGCGGCGCCGCAGGACAGCGGGAACGTCCAGACTGCCGGTGACAGCTTCGCGTGAGCCGTCTACGGCGCGGGCCTCGGCGAGTGCGGTGCCCGGGCGCAGCAGGGCCTTGGAGGGCATGCAGGCCCAGTAGGAGCATTCTCCGCCCACCAGAGCTGACTCGATGAGGATGGCCTCCAGGCCGGCGCCGACCACCCGGCCGGCGGCATTTTCTCCGGCGGCTCCGGCACCGATGACTACGACGTCTGTCTCCATGGATTCGGCCATGCGACTGAGCCTTCCACCTGTACCGGCCGGGGGCAAGGGCGGCGCCGAATCAGGATCACCGGAAACTCACCGGAACGGCCCGCCGCTCTTGGGCACGAAGCGTAGCGTAGGAATATGGACACCGAGCTGTGGACCCTGAAGCTGCGAACGGGAATCACAGTCGCATGCCGGGTCCAGGGCGATCCCGGTTCGCAGCCGGTGCTGCTGCTGCACGCGTGGGGTGAATCGGGCGGCAGCTTTGACCGGCTCATGCCTGGACTCTCCAGCTTCCGCGCCTATGCTCCCGATCTGCGGGGACAGGGGGATGCGGACAAGCCGCAGGACGGGTATTCGCTGGCGGAACAGGCGGAGGACGCAGCGGCCATTCTGGATTCCCTTGGTGTGGACCGGGCGTTCGTGCTCGGATCTTCCAGCGGAGGTTACGTTGCCCAGCAGCTGGCAGTTGACTACCCCGATCTGGTTGCGGGGCTGGTGCTGGTGGGATCGCCGCTGAGTCTTCGTGGCCGGCCTCCCTTTGCCGACGACGTCGAAGGGCTTACCGACCCTGTCCGGGAAGATTGGGTCCGAGGCTCATTCTCCTGGTTTCCCCTGATCCACGATGTTCCTGAGCGGTTCGTGGCAGAGCGGGTGCGTGACGGCACCAAAATGCCGTCGAATGCCTGGAAGCGGATCCTTGCTGGTTTGTGCTCGGCCGAAGCGCCTACCGAGTCTGGAACCATTCGTGCCCCGGCACTGATTCTGTGGGGAGCGGAAGACAACGCTCTGCCGCGTTCGGACCAGGAAGTGCTCGCGGAACGAATGCAGGATGCCCAGCTGAAGGTCTATCCGGGAGTGGGGCATCTGGTGTTGTGGGAGTGCCCGGAGCGGGTTTCCAAAGATGCAACGGAGTTCTTCAGTCTCCTGCCCGGTTGAGGTCCGGGCGGATGATGCAGCGCGTTACGTGCTGGCTGCTGGAAGATCCTGGCAACGCAAAAACCCGGCCCGACCGCATTCCTGCTGGTCGAACCGGGTTTCTCAGTGGTGCGCGCGAAGGGATTCGAACCCCCAACCTTCTGATCCGTAGTCAGATGCTCTATCCGTTGAGCTACGCACGCATTTAGGAATATTCTGGAAGTTGCCGGGTTTCCCCTGCTTCTTTCAAGTTCTTCCGTGGCTGTTTGGCCGTGAATAACTATAGCGGGGTTTTGGGGGGAACGCCAATCGAGCTCCGTTACGGTCAGAAACTAGACCGGTCTATATGACCTTCGTCACACAAAATGGTGACCTGGCCTGAATATTCCCCGAAATCTAGGCAAACTTGGAGTCGTGCGCCACATAGGTAACATCTTTCCGCCCCAATAGCCCCGGACCTTGGAAATAGCATCAAAAAACACCACTGACCCAACGAAGGGAAGAGTCATGGGCGATGACGCGCGTCAGCTAGTTCTCGATGAGAGCGGCAACGCTGCTCCTAGCCAGTTGCAGGACAGCAAGAACCGGGGGACCTCCAGCGAGGCACCCACCACCCACAGTGCCCTGCTCGCCTGGGTCCAGGAAGTGGCAGAGCTGACGCAGCCCGCCGATGTGTATTGGGTCGACGGCTCCGAAGCAGAGAACAAAGCGCTCACGGATGAGCTGGTTGCGGCCGGCACCCTGACGCGCCTGAACCCGGAAACCTTCCCGAATTCCTTCGCGGCGTTTTCCGATCCCAAGGACGTGGCCCGTGTGGAGGAGCAGACCTTTATCTGCTCCGAAAAGAAGGAAGACGCCGGCTTCACCAACAACTGGATGGATCCCGCCGAGATGCGCACCAAGCTGAACGGGCTCTTTGCCGGTTCGATGCGCGGGCGCACCATGTATGTCATTCCGTTCGTCATGGGACACCTTGACGCTGAAGACCCGAAGTTCGGCGTCGAAATCACCGACAGTGCCTACGTGGTCGCCTCGATGCGCATCATGGCACGCATCGGCACCGATGTGCTGCGCAAGATGGAAGAGCTGGACGCCTTCTTTGTGCCGGCGCTGCACTCCGTGGGGGCTCCCCTGGAAGAGGGCCAGGAAGACGTCGCCTGGCCCTGCAACGAGGAGAAGTGGATTGTGCACTTCCCCGAAGACCGCTCCATCTACTCCTACGGCTCCGGCTACGGCGGCAACGCCCTGCTGGGCAAGAAGTGCTACGCCCTTCGCATTGCCTCCGTCATGGCACGGGACGAAGGCTGGCTGGCCGAGCACATGCTCATCCTGAAGCTCACCAGCCCGGAGAAGAAGGACTACTACGTTTCCGCCGCGTTCCCGTCCGCCTGCGGCAAGACCAACCTGGCCCTGCTGGACCCCACGGTCGAAGGCTGGAAGGTCGAGACCCTCGGTGACGACATCACCTGGCTGCGTTTCGGCCATGAGGGTGAACTGCGCGCCACCAACCCCGAAGCCGGCCTCTTCGGCGTCGCACCGGGCACCGGCTGGAGCACCAACCCGAACGCAATGCGCGCCATCGCCAAGGGCAACTCCATCTTCACCAACGTGGCCCTGACCGACGACGGCGGAGTCTGGTGGGAAGGCATGACGGATGAGACGCCGGCCCACCTGATCGACTGGCGCGGCAACGAGTGGACTCCGGAGTCCGGCACCCCGGCCGCACACCCGAACTCCCGTTTCTGCACTCCGATCGACCAGATCGACATGCTGGCCGAGGAATACCATTCCCCGAACGGCGTGCCGATTTCCGCAATCCTGTTCGGCGGCCGCCGCAAGACCACCGTTCCCCTGGTCACCCAGGCACGGGACTGGACCAGCGGCATCTTCATGGGTTCAACGCTCTCCTCGGAAACCACGGCCGCGGCCGCCGGTGCCGTCGGTGTTGTGCGCCGCGACCCGATGGCCATGCTGCCGTTCATGGGTTACGACGCCGGCGACTACCTCAAGCACTGGATCACCCTCAGCGGAAAGGCCAACCAGGAGAAGCTGCCCGCGATCTTCCTGGTGAACTGGTTCCGCCGCACGGCCGACGGCGGCTTCGCCTGGCCCGGGTTCGGCGAGAACTCCCGTGTGCTCAAGTGGGTCATCGAGCGCCTCGAAGGCAAGGCCGACGCCGTCGAGACCCCGATCGGCTTTGTGCCGACCGGCGATTCGATCGACCTCAAGGGCCTGGACATGACCCCGGCCGACGTCGAAGCCGCCGTGCGCGTGGATCCGGCCGAATGGGAGACCGAGCTGGCCGGCATCGACGAGTGGTACGCCCGCTTCGGCGCGTCCCTGCCCGAGGAGCTCTCAGCCAAGCTGGCAGAACTCAAGGAGCGCTTCGCCGCAGCGAAGTAAGTGCCAAACAGGCAGGGCCCCGCACTTCACAGTGCGGGGCCCTGCCTGTTTAAGCTCTGCCGGGTTTAGGACTCAGCCGGTGCTTCGGTGTCCTCAGCCCAGACGACGGGCTCGCCGGACTCCCAGATGGGGTCGTTGAACGTCCACGTACCGTCCTGTTCGGAGTAGGTCTGGATAGCCGAGATGCACACGCCCTCGGAGTGCTCCGCCACCACGTGGATGGCGTCGGTGCCCTCATCCGGGAGGGTGATGTCGGAGAACACAGCCACCGCGCGGTTCTGGTCCTTCTGGTCGCGCAGGACGGTGTAGAGGTCATCGATCATGGCCTCTGCGTCAAGATCCTCATCGCTCTCCTCGGGGGAGACGGCAACCATGCGCAGCTCGCCGTCGGCCTGCACCACCAGCGCGGCGGGCAGGAAGGCGCCCTGCGCCTCGAGCTGTTCCTGCGTGACACCGAGGGCGGTGCCCAGCAGCGAGTTCAGGTCATCCTGTACCTGGGCGGAAGGTTCCCCGCCGGTCAGTTCAACATCAGCCATGAGCTCATTTCCTTACTAGTTCAAGAACACGGTCGCGGACCATTTCCATAGTGGAAAGGTCCTCTGCCTCGGCGTTCAGCCGGAGGAAGGGTTCGGTGTTGGACGCGCGGAGGTTGAACCACCACTGTCCGTCATCTGAGGTGAAAGTCAATCCGTCCAGCTCATCCACGGTGACGCCGGCGCGGTCGTATTCGTTGCGGACACGGTCCACGGCGGCCTGGACGTCGTCGAGCTTGGAGTTGATCTCGCCGGAGGAGAAGTAGGGCTCGTATTCGCGGGCCAGGTCCGAGAGCGGCAGTTCCTGCTCGCCCAGGGCAGCCAGGACGTGCATGGCGGCCAGCATGCCGGTATCCGCGTTGTAGAAGTCGCGGAAGTAGTAGTGCGCGGAGTGCTCGCCGCCGAAGACGGCGCCCTCGGACGCCATCAGCGCCTTGATGAAGGAATGGCCCACGCGGGTGCGCACTGCGCGGCCGCCGGAGGCCTCCACCAGTTCGGGGACGGCCCGGGAGGTGATCAGGTTGTGGATGATGACCGGGCGCTCCTCGCCGGAGGCCTGCGCGCGGAGGATCTCGCGGCGGGCCACCAGGGCGGTGATCGCCGAAGGGCTCACCGGTGCGCCGAGTTCGTCGATGACAAAGCAGCGGTCCGCATCGCCGTCGAACGCCAGGCCCAGGTCAGCGCCGTGCTCGACGACGGCGGCCTGCAGGTCGCGGAGGTTCTCGGGTTCCAGCGGGTTGGCCGGGTGATTGGGGAAGGATCCGTCCAGCTCGAAGTACAGCGGGACGATGTCCAGGGGCAGGCCCGGAAGAATCGAGTCGCCCAGTACTGCGGGGGTGGTGAGGCCGGCCATGCCGTTGCCCGCGTCCACCACTACCTTCAGGGGGCGGATGCCGCGCAGGTCCACCAGTTCGCGCAGGTACGCGGCGTAGTCTCCCAGGACGTCGCGGACGCTGATCTGGCCCGGCTTCTCCACCGAGTTGATGACGCCGTCGTTCAGGTAACGCTCCGCAGCGGCCTGGATTTCCTTCAGCCCGGTTTCGGAGGAGATCGGAATCGCTCCGGCCTTGGACATCTTGATGCCGTTGTACTGGGCCGGGTTGTGGCTGGCGGTAAAGGTCACGCCGGCCGCGTTGAGCGAGCCGCAGGCGTAGTACAGCTCGTCCGTGGAAATCAGGTCCAGCAGCAGCACGTAGGCACCGCGTGCGGTGGCTCCAGAGGCGAAGTCCTTGATGAACTCGGGTGAGGACTGGCGCATGTCGCCGCCCACCAGGACGGTCTCCCCGGCCAGGCCAAGGACGTCGACGAAGGCAGCACCAACAGCCTTCACGATTTCCGGGGTGATGGTCTCGCCGACAACGCCCCGCACATCGTAAGCCTTGAAGGACGCAGAAAGATCGTATGCAGTAGTCACGCCTTGCAGTCTATAGGTGGTGCGCAGCGGGCCGGGGCAGGCAGGGCGGGGTGAGGTCTTCTCCACAATCTCTCCCCGCGGCGTCGAAACCTGTCCGTGGCGGCTGGAATAGTGGAAGCTATGGAACCTGTATCCGCCCAGAACATGTCTGCTCCCCTCGCTTCATCGGACGACGCCGCTGCACTGCGTACGGAGGCAACGGCCCTGCTGCGTGCACTGGTGGGCCGGGACAACGCCGAGTTCCACGAAGGCCAGTACGAGGCGATCGAGGCGCTGGTGCGCGGCGGACGGCGTGCGCTGGTGGTCCAGCGCACCGGCTGGGGCAAGTCCGCCGTGTACTTTGTGGCCAGCCTGCTGCTGCGGGCGCGGGGCGCCGGGCCCACCCTCATTGTTTCCCCGCTGCTGGCCCTGATGCGGGACCAGGTTGCTGCCGCCGCCCGGGCAGGCGTGCGTGCCGCGGCCATCAACTCGGCCAACCAGCTCGAGTGGCAGGACATCTCCGCGCAGCTGGAAGCGGACACCGTGGATGTGCTTCTTGTCTCCCCGGAACGGCTGAACAACCCGGGTTTCCGGGAGAACCACCTGCCCGAACTGGTTCGCCGGTCCGGCCTGCTGGTGATCGACGAAGCGCACTGCATCTCCGACTGGGGCCATGACTTCCGGCCGGATTACCGCCGCATCCGGCACCTGATCGAACAGCTGCCGCACTCCGTGCCTGTGCTGGCAACCACCGCCACGGCCAACTCGCGGGTCGTCAAGGATGTGGAGGAGCAGCTCGCTGCCGGCGGCGAAGAGGTCTTCACCATCCGCGGCGCGCTGGCCCGGGACTCGCTGCGGCTGGGAGTGCTGCGGCTGCCCAGCCCGCGCAGCCGGCTGGCCTGGCTGCTGACCCACATCAACGACCTGCCCGGCAGCGGCATCATCTACGCGCTGACCGTCTCCGCCGCGGAGGACACCGCCCGGCTGCTGCAGAAGGCCGGACATCCGGTCCTGGCCTACACCGGCCGGACTGATCCG
This sequence comes from Arthrobacter sp. 3Tela_A, assembly GCF_049311025.1. Lineage (NCBI taxonomy): Bacteria > Bacillati > Actinomycetota > Actinomycetes > Micrococcales > Micrococcaceae > Arthrobacter > Arthrobacter sp. 3Tela_A. The sequence continues at coordinate 30,312 of NZ_JAXIOM010000035.1, read as the reverse complement.
GCGGACCGGGAGCAGGCCGAAGCTGCGCTGAAGAACAACGAGGTCAAGGCACTGGTCGCCACAAGTGCCCTCGGCATGGGCTTCGACAAGCCGGACCTCGGCTTTGTGGTCCACCTGGGTGCTCCGTCCTCGCCGGTGGCCTACTACCAGCAGGTGGGCCGTGCCGGCCGCGGCACCCCCAACGCTGACGTGCTGCTGCTGCCGGGCGCTGAGGACCGCGATATCTGGGAGTACTTCGCCACGTCCTCCATGCCCGCTGAAGGGCCCGCCAATGCGGTGCTGCGCGAACTTGCCGACGGATCGGTGCTCTCCACCGGCGCGCTCGAAACCCTGGTGAACCTGAAGCGCTCGCCGCTGGAACTGCTGCTGAAGGTTCTGGCCGTGGACGGCGCCGTCGAACGCGTTGCCGGCGGCTGGCGGGGGACCGGACAGCCCTGGACCTACGATCAGGAACGCTACGAGCGGATTGCCGCAGCGCGGGTTCGGGAACAGCAGGCCATGCTGGATTACGAGAACACGGACGGCTGCCGGATGGAGTTCCTCTCCCGGCAGCTGGATGATCCCGCGGCCGCGCCCTGCGGCCGCTGCGACAACTGCGCCGGGCGGTGGTACTCCGACGACGTCGCCACCGACGCCGCAGACACCGCCGGGCAGGCGCTCTCCCGCGTGGGTGTGGACGTCGATCCCCGCGGGATGTATCCCACCGGAATGGACCGGCTGGGGGTGCCGGTGAAGGGCAAGATCAAGCCGGACGCGGCTGTCTCCACCGGACGTGCACTGGCTCGCCTGACCGATCTGGGGTGGGGCGGGAGGCTGCGGGAGATTTTTGGTCCCGGAGCCGAGGATGCCCCGGTGGACCAGGCGCTGCTGAATGGCTGCGTCCAGGTGCTGGCACAGTGGGGCTGGTCCCAGCGGCCCGTCGCGATTGTCTCCGTACCCAGCCGGTCCCGGCCGCAGCTGGTGGGATCCCTCGCCCAGGGGCTCTCCGAGCTGGGCCGCATTCCGTACCTGGGTGCCCTGCAGCTGCCGCATGGGGGACCATCCGGAGGCCCGGGCGGGAACAGTGCGTTCCGGCTGGCTTCGGTCTGGGAACAGTTCGCAGTGCCGGCCGAGGGTGCTGCCTGGTTCGCTGCCAACCCGGGGCCGGTGCTGCTGGTGGACGACTTTGCGGACAGTCGGTGGACGCTCACCGAAGCCGGACGCACACTGCGCCTGGCCGGGGCGGAATCCGTGCTGCCGTTTGTGCTGGCGCTGAAGGCGTAGGGCAGGTTGAGCTAGGCGGCGGCGCGGATCCGGGACTCGACGCCGCTGACATGCACGGTCATCAGGGCGCGGGCCAAATCCGGGTCCCGCGCGGCGATGGCCGCTGCGATGGCGGCGTGCTCGGCGAGGGTGGCGGATACGGCCCTGTCCTGCATCAGGCCGGTCCAGATGTGGCCGCGCAGGGTGCCGGCGGAGAGCCCTTCCAGCAGGCCGTGCAGGTAGGCGTTGCCGGAGGCTTTGGCAACGAGGGCATGGAACGCGAGGTCGTGGGCAATCAGGTCCTCCACGCTGGAGTCCTCCTCCACAGCCGCCACGCACGCTTTGAGCTCTGTGGCCGCGTCTTCGGTGATGCGGCGGGCGGCCAGGGAGGCAGACCCGGGTTCCAGGATGCGCCGCACTTCCAGCAGTTCCGCCGCAGCTCTTTCCTGGTGCAGGTCCACCACGAATGACATGGTTTCCATCAGGATGGCCGGTTCGAGGCTGGTGACGTAGGTGCCGTCGCCGCGGCGCACGTCCAGCACCCGGGCCAGTTCCAGGGCCTTGACCGCTTCGCGCAGCGAACTGCGGGAGAGACCAAGGCGCTCGCTGAGATCCTTCTCCGGAGGAATCCGGTCACCGGCCTTCAGCTCACCGCTGATGAGCATTGCCTTGATTTTGGTGATCGCCTCGTCCGTTACTGCCATGCCCCAAGTCTAGTTTCCGGGCAGCCCGTCCAGTTCCCGCCAGCACCGCCCGCCGAGAGGGCAGTTACGGCTCCTTTCGCGGCCCAAAAGAGCCGCAACTGTCCTCTCAGGGGTGGGGGGAGCTAGTCCCCGGTAAAGACCGCGGGACGGCGCTCGGCGAACGCCGTTCCGGCCTCCGCGAAGTCACGGCTGGGGAGGAACGCCGTGTTCCACACCTGGACGTAGTCAAGGCCGGCCTGCGCGGCAGGCTCACTGCCCTGGTTCAGCACCTGCTTCACGCCCTGCACCACCAGCGGCGGGTTCGCCGCGATCTGCGCGGCCAGCTCTCGGCCCCGCCCGACGACGTCGTCCGCCAGTTCGGTGACCAGGCCCAGTTCGCGGGCACGGACGGCGTTAAAGTCCTCACCAGTAAGTGCCAAATGGCGGGTGGCACCGGCGCCGATGATGGCTGGAAGCCGCTGCAGCGATCCGAGGTCCGCGACGATGCCGACGCGGACTTCCCGGATGCTGAACCGGGCACCGGGGGAGGCGATCCGCACGTCGGCAGCGGTGATGACATCAATCCCGCCGCCGATGCACCACCCCTGCACTGCAGCCACCACGGGCTTGCTGCACCGGGCCAGCGAACTTACGGCATCCTGAAGGGCCTTGATCTGCCGACGGAACTCAGCACGCAGGCGGGCATCTGTACCCCGGGACTGCAGCAGCGGGCGGAACACCGGTTCCATGCCCGGCAGGTCAAGGCCGTAGCTGAAGTTCTCTCCGGAACCGTAGAGCAGGACGGCGCGGACGTCCTCGTTCGTGTCCAGCTCTGCAAAAACCTGCGGAAGCTCGGCCCAGAAATCCGGGCCCATGGCATTGCCCTTCGCCGGGCCGAGCAGCTGCACCTCGGCGACCGGACCGTTGAGTGTGACGCGCAGGGAACGCAGGTCGGATTCGGTTTTCATGGCGTCCTTACGTGGTTGGTGGGCAGCGGCGCATGTGTCCTGCGCGCCAATATACCGGCGGCGCTCCTTGGGCTAACGGGAAAAAGCTAGGATCAAGGTATGGAGTTTGTGGTCATTGTCCTGTTCGTCGCTGCGATCGTGCTCGTGAACTTTCTGGTCGGACGCGCCCAGCGCAAGCGCGCCGGCCGTCCGGCAGCCGAGAAGCCGAAGCAGTCCAGCGCCGGCAACTCCGCCAAGCCGCTCCGCACCCCGGCAGGAACATCCCTGGAAGCTGCACGGGAAGCCGTGGCCCAGTTGGACGAAAAAGGCCACCAGCAGGTTTACGCCGCAATCGCCCAGGGACAGCCGATCCGTGCCATCCAGATCTACGCCCAGAACACCGGCTGCGGCCTGCGCGCCGCGAGTGCCGCAGTAGCCTCCATGGCCTCGCACCCGGTTCCGTTCACCCGTCCGGCCCGGCAGGAGCAGCCTCCGGTTCCGGATGCTGCTGAGGCCGCACCCGTAAAGCCGGCGCCTGCTGAACCCGCCCCCGCTGAAAACACGCCCGGCGCAGCCACCCCTGCAGGCGCAGATGACGCGGAGCCTGTGGACGAAGCGGCTCCGGAAGACCAGTCCGGACGGGAATCCGCCCGGGACGCTGCCTCCCGCAGCGCCGCCTCCCCGGCAGCGTCAGGCACCGGCGCAGCCGGCAAGGACAAGCCGCAGGAGAAGGCCAAGGACAAGGAGCCTGCCGCACCCGACGACGCCGAGATCAGCCGCTGGGCACAGAACCTGCGCCCCGAGGACTTCTAAAGCTTCCGGGCGCGCTGGTTCAGTCCGTCATGGCCGTAGGGGTAGTTGCCCACGGCCGGGGCGCTGGCATCATTCAGCCGCCGGATCTCCGCCGCGGTCAGTTCTAGCCTGGACGCCTGCAGGTTCCCCTCCAGCTGGTCCGGGGTCCGGGCTCCCAGAATCACGGAGGTGACGCCGGGGCGCCCGGCAAGCCAGGCCAGGGACACCTGCGCCGGCGTCGCACCGTGGGCCGAGGCGATCTGGTGCACGGCGTCGAGGACTTCCCACGTCTGCGGGTTGGAGCTGCGCAGTTCCCAGCCCTGGAACTGCCGTGCCGGGTTCTCACCCACACGGGTGTTGCCTGAGGGAACGGTCTCCCGGTGGTATTTGCCCGTCAGCCAGCCGCCGGCCAAAGGTGACCAGGGGAGCAGGCCCAGTCCGGCGTCGAGCGCTGCCGGCACAATCTCGGACTCTATTTCCCGCTCCAGCAGGTTGTACTGCGGCTGAAGGGTGGCCGGAGCCTGCCAGTTGTGCAGTTTTGCGGTCCAGACGGCCTTGGTGAGCTGCCAGCCGGTGAAGTTGGAGAAACCGTAGTAGCTGATCAGCCCGGAGGTGACAGCGTCCTGCAGGAAGCCGAGGCTCTCCTCCAGCGGCGTGAGCGGATCCCAGGAGTGCAGCTGGTACAGGTCGATGTGGTCTACCCCGAGCCGCCGCAGCGACGCTTCGAGCGCACGGCGCAGGTGCCGGCGGGAGTTGCCGGCGTCGTTCGTGTCTTCACCGGTGGGGAAGCGGGCCTTGGTGGCCAGCACCATGGTGTTCCGGGCTGTCTGGTTGGCATGCAGCCACTTGCCGACGATTTCCTCCGAGGCGCCCTCGTTGTAAATGTCTGCCGTGTCGATGAAGTTGCCGCCGGCTGCCAGGTAATCGTCCAGCATCCGGTGCGAGGTCTTTTCATCCGTCTCATTGCCGAACGTCATGGTGCCTAGGGCGTAGTTGCTGACGGCGGTGCCGCTGTTGCCCAGCAGGCGCATCTCCATGGGTATTTCCTTCCGGGCGGTACGTGGTGGTGCGCTCCAGCCTAAGCCCCATCCGGCGCCACGGAACAGGTGACGTGCCTGCGGACAGCCGGGTCTCAGGCTCCCGGGACCAGATAGTGCCTGATCAGATAGTCGGCAATGGCCAGGGACGACGTCGCTGCCGGCGAGGGCGCATTGCGCAGCAGGGTGACCGGCCCGCGCTGGTCCACGGCGAAGTCGTCGACGAGGGACCCATCGCGGCCCCACGCCTGCGCACGGACTCCGGCTGCCGTCTTGGCTGTGAGGTCGGAGGGTCTCAGCTCGGGGATGAACCGGCGGGCGCGGGAGAAGTAGACGGGCTTCAGCAGTGATTCGCCCACGGAGTCCAGGCCCATCTTCCAGTACTGCTTTGCCAGCGGCAGCGCCCCGGGCCAGCGCAGCGACTCCAAGGTGTCCCGGACGGAGATTTTGCCCCAGCTGTAGCCCTCACGGGCCAGCGCGGGGACGGCATTGGGCCCCACATGGATGCCGTCGTAGACCCCGCGGGTGAAGTGCACGCCCAGGAAGGGGAACGCCGGGTCAGGGACCGGATAGATCATCCCGTTAACCAAGTGGTTCTTCTCGGCGCTGAGTTCCCAGTACTCGCCGCGGAACGGCAGGATTTTCGGCGACGGATCCGCTCCCGCGAGCCGGGCCACGACGTCGGACTGCAGCCCCGCGCAGGCGATCACCCGGTCGAAGACCTGCTCGGAGACCGCTGTCCGGAGGCGGACCCGGCCGCCTTCCGTGCGGAGGGCGGTGACTTCCTGGCCCAGCAGGATGGTGCCGCCGGCAGCTCGCACGTCCTGGGCCATGGCTTCGGTGATGGCGGCGTAATCAACGATGGCGGTGTGCGGCGAGTGAACGGCGGCAATACCCGCCACATGGGGCTCAACGTCCCGCAGTTTCGCGGGGTCATCGATGCGGGCCAGGCCGGGAACGCCGCTGGCAATCGAACGGGACTCGATGTCCGCCAGGGCCGGCAGGTCCGCCTCATCTACGGCCACCACCAGTTTGCCCACCTCGCGGTAGGGCAGCGATTTCTCCAGGCAATAGTCCCTGATCCGCTGCCTGCCCTCGGCGCAGAGCCGGGCCTTCAGCGAGCCGGGCTTGTAATACAGTCCGGCGTGGACCACTCCGGAGTTGTGGCCGGTCTGGTGGGCGGCCAGCCGGGCTTCCTTTTCGTAGACGGTGACTTCCGCCAGCCCGCGAAGGGTTAGTGCCCGGGCAAGGGCTATGCCGACGATTCCGCCTCCGATGATGGCTATGGATTGTTCGCGCACTTCAGTGTCCTCCCGCTCAGGGCTTCCCCAGAGTGTAGACCCACGATTCATCCCCCTGTACCGCGTCCCTCCCCCAAACAGGCGAGGGTTCGGGAGCTCATTTGGTGTGATGCGCACCACAGAAATATGGTTGGCGGCATGAGAATTGTTGAAAGGCTCGTATACCGCCGCAAGTCGCGTCTCGTCCGGGCTTTCCTTGTCGGCGTTTTTGGTATCGATTTTCCCGCGCAGGCCAAAGTCGGCAAGGGGCTCGAAATGCCCCACCATGGGATGGGAACGGTTATCCACCCCCGTGCGGTGATTGGCAACAACGTGAAGGTCTTCCACCAGGTGACTATTGGGCGGAAAGATGCCCACCTTCCCATTGAAGATTCCGCTATGGAGCGGGTCGAGATTGGCGACGGTGTGTTGTTGTTCCCGGGGGCCAAAGTCCTTGGCGGTGCCGGGGTGACGACCCTTGGCGCGGGAACCATCGTTGCCGCTAACGCCGTGCTAATGAACTCAACTGGCGAGAACGAAATATGGGCGGGCATCCCGGCGAAGCTCGTTGGGAAACGGGCTGAGGTATAAGCACCAGAGCTCCACGACCGCCCGCTCGGCCGCAGGCTGTGCCATGACGAATCGCGGACCGGGTCACCTGATGGGCTGCTGCGTACCTGCTCGGGGTAGGCCAGACAAAGAAAACACCCCGGTCCGAAGACCGGGGTGTTTCCATTGGCGGAGACGGGGGGATTTGAACCCCCGGTGGGCTTTAGGCCCACACTTCATTAGCAGTGAAGCCCATTCGGCCGCTCTGGCACGTCTCCAATTGCCCTGGCAAACTCACGCTGCCAGCCTGTCAAGACTACCCACAACGGGGGGCTTTCGGCAAAACAGGTTCAGGACAGGCGGCCGGTCAGCGCTTCCCAGAGGAACTCGTAGGACATGGCGTGCATCCGGGCGGACTGGCGGTTGTCCGCAGCGCCCGCGTGGCCGCCCTCCAGTGCTTCGTGGAACCAGACCCGGTCCACGCCCAGCGCCTTCATCCGGGCAGCCATTTTCCGGGCCTGGACGGGACCCACCCGGTCATCGCTGGTGGCAGTCCAGATCAGGGCCGGCGGATACTGCACGTCTTCACGGAGCAGATGGTACGGGGAGAACGTCTTGATGAACTCCCACTGTTCCGGATCATCCGGGTCGCCGTACTCGGCGATCCATGAGGCACCCGCGGAGAGCTTGGTGTACCGGCGCATGTCCAGCAGTGGCACACCGCAGGACACGGCACCGAAGAGCTCCGGGTACAGGGTGAGCATGTTGCCCACCAGCAGGCCGCCGTTACTGCGCCCGGTGCAGCCCAGGTGCTCGCGGGAAGTGACACCGCGCGAGGTGAGGTCCTGCGCCACCGCGGCGAAGTCCTCGTAGGCCCGGTGCCGGTTCTGCTGCAGGGCTGCCCGGTGCCAGTCCGGCCCGTACTCGCCGCCGCCGCGGATGTTGGCCAGCACATAGACACCGCGCCGAAGGACACCGGATTCGTCCGTGTAGCTGCGCTCGAGCCAGCCGCGTCCCACCACGCCGGAGTAGGCAGGGGTGAGTGCCTGCTCGAATCCGCCGTAACCGGACAGCACAGTGGGGTTCCCGCCGTCGAGCACCATGCCCTTGTGGCCCACCTGGAAGTACGGAACCCGGGTGCCGTCCTTGGACACGGCGAAGTGCTGCTCCACCGTGCAGCCGGAGGCATCGAAGAAGGCCGGGGAGGTCTTGACCGGGGAGGCGGCTTCTCCTGGTTTGCCCAGGGTGCCGCGGGACAGTGTGGACGGGGTGGTGAAACCGGTGCTGACCAGCCAATAGTCGTTTCCGGCTGCCTCGTCTTCATCGTCCACGGCGTAGGCATCCACGGAGTGCAGGGGCGGGCAGGCATCGAGTTCCGCCGCCGCCCAGTCCGCGGCCGGATCCAGTACCTGGATCTCGGAGGAGACGTCGCGCAGCAGGTTCAGCAGCAGGTAGTCGCGGGTCCAGCTCCAGGACTGGAGCGACACCGTGGGCTCGGGGGTGAACAGGGTGCGCAGGTTCCGGTTGCCCGCCAGGAAGTCCGCCAGGTCCGCAGCCAGGAGCGAACCGGCCTTGTGCAGGGTTTCGCCCACCAGCCAGTCCGTGCGCGGGCGCATCACCAGCCATTGGCGGTGCAGGTCCACGCTGACGTCCAGCGGCACATCGATCCGGGTCCAGTTCCCGTCCTGCCGCAGGTAGGTGATGCTGTCGTAGAAGTCGATGATGTCCACAGCCACGTCCCGCTCGAAGCCAGGGGTCTGGTCGTGGTGGACGTAGCCCATCATGTGGTCCTCGGGGACCTCGAAGTACAGTGCGGCAGCGCCCGGTTCTTCGCCTCGCTGCAGGGTACGGACCGTGCGGGGGTAGGAGGAAGTGGTCATGCTGCCGGGGCCGAAGTCCGAGGCGACGTACAGGGTGTCCGGTCCGGCCCAGGACACCTGGGTCTTTGCTACGGGCAGGTCGAAGCCGCCGGGCACGAAGGCGCGGTCCACGACGTCGTACTCCCGGTAGCGGGAGGCATCCCCGCCGTCCGGGGAGAGGATCACCAGGGCGCGGCGGTAGGACGTTCCGTCCTCCGGGCGGAGGAACCGTGCCCCTCCCCAGACCCAGTCCGTGCCTTCTTCGGTGCTGAGGCCGTCTACGTCCAGCAGGACTTCCCACGCGGTGGCGGCACCTGTGTAGCTCTCCCAGGTGGTGCGACGCCAGAGGCCCTTGGGGTGCTCCGCGTCCCGCCAGAAGTTGTAGTACCAGTCCCCGCGCTTGACCACCATGGGGATGCGGTCGGTGGAGTCCAGGACTTCAAGCAGCCGCTCTTCGGTCTGTTCGAAGCCGGTGGCGGAAAGCAGCGCTTCGGTCTCGGCGTTCTGCGCCTTTACCCAGTTCAGCTGCCTGTCCCCATAGATATCTTCCAGCCAGAGGAATTCGTCCTCGGTGTCCTGTGGGGTTTCTGCGCTCGCGGAAGTCATGAGCCCATCCTAGGGGCGGATGGTGACACAGGTCTCCGCGGGTGCCACGGTTGAATGGCCTGCGCGCCTGCAGGCGTTCCTGCGGGCATGATGGACTCCATGCCGTTCCCGGTGCGAGAAAGGACCCACATGTCTCTTGTTAGCCGCCGGCGCCGCAGCTCCGAGGTCCGGGCATGACGCTGCTGATTCTTGACCTGGCCGGGGTCTTCTTCTTCGCGGTCTCCGGATCCCTGCTGGCGGCCCGGCGAAACTTCGACATTGTTGGCTCGCTGATGCTCGGATCCCTGGTCGGACTCGGCGGCGGAGTGATGCGGGACCTGATCATTGGACAGGGTGTCCCCCAGGCCTTCATGAATCCGGTGTACCTGGCTCCGCCCGTGCTGGCCGCACTGCTTGTTTTTGTCCATGCACTGGGAGTCCAGCGTTACCGCCGCACGCTTCTGGTTTTCGACGCCGCCGGCCTGGCCCTCTTCTGCGTTACCGGAACACAGACTGCACTCGCCGCCGGACTGCCCCCCGTGTCTGCCGCCCTCCTGGGTGTCACGACGGCCGTAGGCGGAGGCCTGCTGCGCGATGTGGTTGCCAACGAAGTACCGCAGGTGTTCAACCCCAACGGCGTCTACGCGATCCCTGCCCTTCTGGGGGCTGGCCTGGTGTCCTTCTTCTCAGCCGTGGGCGTCTATAACGCGGTTGTGGGCATGTCGGTGGCTGCGCTGGTCTTCACCCTGCGGATCCTTTCGCTCCGCTACGGCTGGCGGATACCGCTGGCAGGCCGCACCGCTGCCGTTACGGACGAGTCCTAGCCCCGGTTCTGCTCCGGTGAAAAGTCCGCCGCGACGGCGGTCAGCCACGCCATCTTCCCGGACCGTCGCAGGCCCGCAGCGCGGTGGCCTAGGGTAATTGCAGGAATCGAGAAGCGGGAGGATCCGTGTTTCGCACCCTGGTGAAAGCTGTGCCCGGTCTGGTGCTCCTGCTGGGCGTTGCCGCCTGCAGCGGGGAGGGCGCGGGGCCTCCCGGCGCGGAGCAGGCTGCAGAAAAGTTCTATTCCGCTGTACAGGCAGGGGATTACGCACAGGCATGCAGCATGCTGGCCCCCGCCACGCTCGAGGACAGCCAACAGGCAGAAGGCGGCGGGGAACAGCCCTGCATCGACAAACTCGCTGCTGTGTCCCTCGCTTCTCCTGGGATGCCGGTCACAAGCCAGGCCTTCGGGCGGAACGCCCAGGTGGTGTTCGAAGCGGACACCGTATTCCTGACACTCTCGAACGGCACCTGGAAAGTCATGGCCGCAGGCTGTACGCCGCGCGGAGAACGCCCCTACAGCTGCCTGATCGAGGGAGACTGAGATGCGCGCACGGTGGGCGTTCATCCTTTGCCTGGCCTTTATCGCCGCCGGGCTTGCCTACATGATCACGGTGGGGGTGCTGCAGCGGTGAAAACACTCAAGCACAACGGGCTGTTCATCGTGTTCTTCGTGCTGTTCCTGCTTTCGCTTGCCGGTCAGGCGCTCGCAGGTGTGGCACTGTTCAATGAACAGCAGACCGCAGCTGGACTGGAACATGTCAGTATCTGGCAGTACATCACTACGTCCAGCTTTGCCGTCGATGTGGCTGAGAACTGGCAGTCAGAATTCCTGCAGTTCCTGCTGCTGATCGTGGCAGCTGTCTGGTTTGTGCAGAAGGGTTCCCCAGAATCGAAGAAAATCGGCAGGGAAGGCCTTGAAACAGACCAGGACCAGCAGATGGGGGAGCACGCCCACCCCGATTCGCCGTCGTGGGCACGTGCCGGCGGCTGGCGTACCCGGCTGTATTCGAACTCCCTTGCTGCCGTGATGGGCGGAATCTTTCTGCTCTCCTGGTTTGCCCAGTCGGTAGCGGGATTCAGTGCGTTCGCGGAACAGCAGCTCGGGAATTTGCAGGACCCGGGGACATGGGGCGAATACGTGCTGTCCCCGGAATTCTGGGGGAGGACCCTGCAGAACTGGCAGTCGGAGTTCCTGGCCGTCGCCTCAATGGTCATCCTGGCTGTCTACCTTCGGCAGCGGGGCTCACCGGAATCGAAACCGGTGGGTGCCGCCCACACGGAGACGGACGTTGAAGGCTAGCAGGCGCGTCTCAGCCGCCGGTTAGCCGGCTGCGAAGAAGTCATGTTCCCACTGCACTGACAATACGAACGCTTCCTCAGCCGCACGCCGCTGGACATCGTCCCCGGAAAGCACATCCTCCAGAATGCCAACCGCACGGGCAGTAGCGGCCGCAAACGCCGGATCGGCGTAGGTGTTCAGCCACTCCCGATAGGGATGGGCCAGGTGGTTTCCGGCGGCAAGCGCCGCGCCCGCGTCCGCGTAGACCCAGAAGCAGGGAACCACCGCGCCCACCAGCCGTGCGTACTCGATCCGGTTCCCTGCATTCCGGCCAGGTCCCAGCAGATGGTCCAGGTAACCCCGGGTCACCGGCATCGCGACCAGGCCCTCGGCGGGGTCCGCAGGAAGATGCCCGACGGCGCCGCCGCGTCCAGCATTGGCATGAAGCCAGTTCCGGTGAAGATCCAGTTCAGCTTCCAGCGCGCCGCTGGCACTTTCTGCCCAGAACAGCTGCTCCTGGAGCGTTGGAGCCAGCTCGCTGGCACGGGCCAGGGCACGGGCATATCCCCGCAGGTAGATTGCGTCCTGGGCCAAATAGCGGGAGAAGGCCCCGCGGTCCAAGCTCCCGTCGCCCAGACCGCGGACGAAGTCCAGGCGGGCGATCCGCGCCCGCACATCCGCGGTCCCCGACCAGAGGTCCGCGGTGCGCTCGCCGGCCGGCGGAACACCGGATCCTGCCGGCGCAGGCAGTGGTACGAGTCCGCGCTCCCAGACCCCGTGGAAATGGTTCACCGGACCATGCCCGGTTCCCACCTCCAGCAAGTCAGCGGTTTCAAGGGCTTCCTGCAGCCAGGCTTTGGCGCCCTCCAGCGCGTGTGCCCAGTTACCGGTCCGGGCGAACAGGGTAGCCAGTGCGGCAGAGAGCGAGCAGCCGGTGCCGTGGGTGTTCTTGGTGTCTACCCGCACGGAACTGAACGCCGAGATCGTGAATCCGCGCTCGCCGTCGGGCATTACCAGCGCATCCGGTGCCGCAGTTCCCGCCAGGTGCCCACCCTTCACCAGCACAGCCGTGTCATACTCGCCGGCAAGACGGCGTCCCTGCTCCAATGCCTCGTCCCAGTTCTGCGCCGGCTCTTCCTCCAGCAGCGCAGCCAGCTCCGGCAGGTTCGGCGTCACGAGGTCCACCTGGTGCAACAGCCCGCGAAGGGCATCTTCGGCGTCGGGGCTGAGCAGGCGGTCACCGCTGCTGGCCACCATCACCGGATCCAGCACCACGGCCGGCTGCCGGACGTCCGCCAGCCAGGAACCCACCATCCGGGCGACCTCGGCGCTGCCCAGCATGCCGATTTTCACCGCATCGATAATCACGTCATCGCTCACCGCGTCCAGCTGTTCGCGAAGGAACCCGGCAGGCGGGGTATGCACGGAGCGGACCCCGTGGGTGTTCTGCGCAACAAGTGCCGTGACCACAGCCATGCCGTATCCGCCGTTGGCAGCGATCGACTTCAGATCCGCCTGGATCCCGGCCCCGCCCGTGGGATCCGTTCCGGCGATGCTCAGGATCCGAGGGACATTCCGGACGCTCAGCTCTCCCATGCCGCCACCAGTTCCTCGGCGCTGCGGCGCGGATCGGCGGCGGTGCAAATAGCGGAAACGACGGCGGCGCCGGACGCTCCGGCGGCCCGCAGGTCCCGGATGTCGGACAGACCGATCCCGCCGATTGCCACGCACGGGACCGGAGCCGCAGACGCAAAGGACCGGAACCCGTCCACGCCCAGCGGGGCAGGATGGTCCGGCTTGGTGCTGGTGGGATGGATGACTCCGGCGCCGAGATAGTCCACCGTTCCCGGTGCCAGGTCCCGTACGGAGTCGAGGTGGGCGGGCGTGTTGGCGGTGAGGCCTACGACGGCGCCGGGGCCGACCAGTGAGCGGACGGAGGCGGCGGGCAGGTCGCTTTGACCAACGTGGACTCCGTGCACCCGGGCGCCGGCTGCCCGGGCGGCGAGGTAAATGTCCACCCGGTCATCGACGAGCACAAGGGCGCGGTCACCGACGGCGTGTGCGACGGCCAGCACCTGGGCGTAGAACTCCGCGGCGGAGGCGTGCTTTTCCCGGACCTGCACGGTGCGCACCCCGACGGCGGCTGCGGCAACAGCGGCGACGCCCCGGTCCCCGCACTGCGCCGCATCAGTGACCAGGTAGATGCCGGTGTTCCTGGCCAGGGCCCGGGGCCGCCGGAGCAGTTCGGACTGCATGCCGGCGCTCATGCCGTCACCAGCAGGTTGTGGATGTCTTCGGCGGAGAGGCTGGCCAGGGCGTCCAGGAATGCCGGGGCAAACGACCCCGGTCCTGCCGACACGGGTGCAGCCTGCTGCGCGGCGATCGTGTATGCGGCGGTGGCTGCCGCCGTGGCGGTGAGGTCGCCGCCGTCGTCCGCGGCGGCGAGGAACGCGGCCGTCACGGCGCCGAGGGCGCAGCCCCCGCCGGTCACCTTGGTCAGCAGCGCGCTGCCGTTGCTGATCCGAAGGGTTGATTCACCGTCGGTGATGACGTCCGTGGGCCCGGAGACCGCCACGACGCAGCCGTACTTCGCCGCCAGGAGTTCGGCTGCGGGAAGGGCATCCTCCGGATTGTCCGTGGCGTCCACGCCCCGTCCGCCCGCGCCCAGCCCGGCCAGGGCCATGACCTCGGAAGCGTTGGCTCGTACGGCGGTGGGACGCAGTGCCAGCAGCTCGGCGGCGAGGGCAGTGCGGACCGGGAGGCTGCCGACAGCCACGGGATCCAGGACCCAGGGTGTGCCGGCATCGTTTGCCGCTGCTGCGGCCTCCAGTATGGCCGTGCGCTGTTCGGCATGCGGGGTGCCCAGATTGATCAGAACCCCCGAGGCGATGCGGGCAAAAGGCCCGGCTTCACCCGGAATGTCCGTCATGGCCGGGGCTGCGCCGAGGGCGAGGAGGACGTTGGCGGTGAAGTTGGTGACCACTGTGTTGGTCAGGCACTGCACCAGCGGCGGTTCGCTGCGCACGCGGGAAAGGAGGGTGGATACAGAAAATGGTGTCAGGCCAATAGTCATCGGCGACATCCCTTCGCTAGTTCTAACTAGATCAGGTTCGACGGGTCTCATCTCAGCCTTGCGGCACCCCGTGTCACTACAGCTGACTCTACGAAGTCAGCGGGCAAATGGCCAGCCGGACGCGGAGCTAGACAGTGTCCATGGCTGCGCAGGGATTACTGCCCGACGCCGGCTGGTGGGCCTGGCCTGCCAGGCGGTGCAGGAGGGTGCGAAGCAGGCTGGCGTCTGCGGGTTCCAGTCCGGCGAGCATGCCGGACTCCGCAGCGGCGACCTGCTCCTCGCAGGCGGCCAGGCGTTGGCGGCCGGCCTTGGTGGCGACGACTTTGCGGGCCCGGCGGTCCGCGGGATCAGGAACCCGTTCCACGTCCCCGGCCTCCGCCAGCTCGTCAATCAGGTAGGTCAGCACAGTCCGGTCGATTCCCAGATGTGCCCCGAGTGCCTGCTGGTTCGGCGGGTCAAAATGAACCACCGTTGAGAGCACCTGAAATCCGCGCAGCCCGCCCGGTGTCCCCTCCAGCGCTGACTGCAGGCGGGCTTGGTAACAGCCCGCCACCACGGCCAAATCCCATCCGAGGCCTCCGGGTATTGCTGTGGTGCTGCCTGTAGTCATGGGGAACATCCTAGCCCGGTAATGCTGGCCCGTAGATGTTCTACACGGCCACTGTTCTGTCATGTCACCTAATGTGTTGGCAGGGTCTGGGCCGGATGCAGGGAAAAATTACCCGGAACAGCTTGCATTCCAGTGAGTACTCATTCCTACTAGGTAGTGGTAGTCAGCAACGCTAGGTAGTGAGGGTTCGATGGGCAGGCAGGCGACGGAAATGCTGAAAGGGGTACTGGAGGGCATTGTGCTTGCTTTCCTCTCCGGCCGATCCGCCTACGGGTATGAAATTACCGCCTGGCTGCGGGACGAGGGCTTCACAGACATTGCCGAGGGCACTGTTTATGCGCTGCTCATCAGGATTGAGCAGCGCGGGCTTGTGGACGTGGTGAAGGTCCCCTCTGAAAAGGGACCCCCGCGGAAAATGTACTCACTCACCGGCCCGGGGCAGGACTACCTCAACGAGTTCTGGAGGACCTGGAGCTTCCTCTCGGAACGGCTGGAACAGCTCCGCGAGGAGGGAAACACTCATGTGGGTTGAGAAGATTCTTGGGGACTTCGGCGACAAGCGCCGCTGGCGGGAGTACAAAAACCGGGTAAAGGCCCTGCCGCCGGGATACCGCACGGCGGCCGAGGCTGTGGAACGGTACCTCATGTACGCCGGTGCCCTGACCCGGGGTGACGTCATGGTTGCCATGTACGAGGACCTGGCCGATCTGTTCGAGCAGGGCGCAGCAGACGGAACCCCGGTCCGGACGATCGTGGGCGAAGACCCGGTGGAGTTCGCGGAGGTCTTCCTGCGGAACTACTCCGACGCCCAGTGGATCAACAAGGAGCGGGAGCGGCTTAACCAGGCCATCGAGAAAGCTGAGCTTGAGGGCGGGGGCAGCACCGGGGGAGGGGAGCCATGAGTGGGCAGCCCGCGGTGCAGGCCGTTCGCGTCCAGGACCTCCACAAGGCTTTCAAGGACCTGCAGGTTCTGCGCGGAGTGGAGTTCGAGGTGGCTCCCGGCACTGTCTTCGCCCTGCTCGGCTCCAACGGGGCCGGGAAGACCACCCTGATCCGGATTCTTGCCACGCTTCTGCGCCCGGATTCCGGTACCGCGGAAGTGGCGGGGTTCGACGTCGCAGCCCAGGCCGCAGAGGTCCGCGCAGCAATCAGCCTCACCGGCCAGTTCGCCGCCGTCGACGACGTTCTCAGCGGACGGGAAAACCTGATGCTGGTAGCCCGGCTGCGGCAGGTTCCCAAGCCGGGCCTGGTAGCGGACGAGCTCCTGAGACGCTTCTCCCTGGCTGACGCCGGAGGGCGGAAAGCTGCCACGTACTCCGGCGGCATGCGCCGGCGGCTGGACATTGCCATGAGCCTGATCGGGAGCCCGGAGGTGGTTTTCCTGGACGAGCCAACAACCGGACTGGATCCGGAGGGGCGCCTGGAGGTGTGGGAGACAGTTCGGCAGCTCGCAGGGCAGGGAACCACGGTGCTGCTCACCACGCAGTACCTGGAAGAAGCCGAACAGCTGGCAGACCGCATCGCGGTCCTGCACGGCGGGGAAATCATTGCCAACGGCACCCTCGCGGAACTCCGGCAGCTCCTTCCTGCGCCGCAGGTCGAGTACGTGGAGAAACAGCCGACACTCGAGGACGTTTTCCTGGCACTTACCGGCTCCGCGGGTGCCGCAGGACATGAGAGGGAAAGACGATGACGGCGGCAGCGAATTTCTACGGCAATACCACTGTGCTGACGGGGCGCTCGCTTCGCCACATTCTGCGCAGCCCGGACACCATCATCACCACGGCTGTCATGCCGGTGGCCATCATGGTGCTGTTCGTCTACGTTTTTGGCGGTGCCATCAACACCGGCGCTACGGAGTACATCGATTACATGCTGCCCGGAATCCTGCTGATAACCGTGGCTTCCGGGGTGGCCTACACCGCGTTCCGGCTGTTCACAGACCTGCAGAGCGGCGTCTTTGAGCGCTTCCAGTCAATGCCGGTCGCCCGGTCGAGTGCGCTCTGGGCCCACGTGCTGACCTCACTGGTGGCCAACCTGCTGTCCCTGGCGCTGGTGATCGGAGTGGCCCTGCTGATGGGCTTCCGTACCGGAGCCGGTCCGGCGGGATGGCTGGCCGTAGCCGGCATGCTGACGCTGGTCACGCTCGCACTCACCTGGGTTGCGGTGGTCGCGGGCCTGGGCGCTAAATCAGTGGAGGGCGCCAGCGCGTTCTCCTATCCGCTGATCTTCCTGCCCTTTGTCAGCTCCGCTTTTGTTCCGACGGACACGATGCCCGGACCGGTGCGCTGGTTCGCGGAGAACCAGCCGGTGACCGCGATCGTCAACACCATCCGGGACATCTTCGCCGGGCAGCCGGTGGGGCCGGACATCTGGACCGCCCTCGCCTGGTGCCTGGGCATCCTTGTTGCGGCGTGCGCCGTTTCAGCCGCGGTGTACCGGAGGCGGATCAGCCGGGGAGCTGCAGCCTAGAACCGGAACCCCCTAGGGCTGGAACCGGTAGCCCATACCGTGCTCGGTCAGGAAGTGGACCGGATGGGACGGGTCCGGCTCCAGCTTCCGCCGCAGCTGAGCCATGTACAGGCGCAGGTACCCGGAATCCGAGGTGCCCGGACCCCACACATCGGTCAGGAGCTGGCCCTGGGTCAGCAGATGGCCCGGGCGCCGGAGCAGCGCCGCGAGTAAATGCCATTCAGTAGGTGTGAGCCGGATTGAGCTTCCGTCGCTGATCCGGGAAACCCGGCGGGCAGCCAGGTCCACCGAGACGTCACCGAAAAGAACAGCCGGGCTGTCCGGTGCGGAACCGGTCCGCCGTTTCAGGGCACGGATCCGTGCCAGCAGCTCTTCGGCGGAGAAGGGCTTGGTCACGTAGTCATCGGCGCCCAGATCCAGCGCCCGGACCTTCTCCGCAGAGTCGGACCGGCCGGAGATCACCAGGATCGGCATGGTGCTCCAGCCACGGACCGCTTCAATGACTTCCATGCCGCTGAGCCCGGGCATCCCGAGGTCCAGGACCATGAGGTCGGGGTGGCAATCCACCGCCCGCCGCACGGCAGCCGCGCCGTCCGAGGCAGCCACCACTTCATAGCCGTACGCTGCCAGGGTAATCTTCAGGGCACGGAGGATCTGGACGTCGTCGTCCGCCAGCAGGATCCTCACAATGCCGCCGCCGCAGCATCTGCAGGCTGGTCCGCCTGTGCAGCCGGCAGGCCCAGGACCATAGTGAGTCCGCCGCCTGGTGTTTTCTCCGTTTCCAGGGTTCCGCCCATGCCTTCCATGAATCCCTTTGCGACAGCCAGGCCCAGCCCCAGTCCAGTCTGGTTGTCGGTGTCTCCCAGCCGCTGGAAGGGAACGAACATTTCATCTCCGCGTTCCGGGGAAATCCCAGGTCCGCAGTCTATGACGCGGATTTCAACTTTCCCGCCGAACTCGCTCGCGGCCAGCACCACCTTCTCCTGCGGTGGGGAGAACCGCATGGCGTTGGCCAGCACGTTAACCAGCACCCGCTGCAGCAGCACGGCGTCGCCCAGGATTGGTGGAAGGCCCGCCGGGAGGTCCAGCTGCACCTGCCCCGGACCCAGCCGCAGTTCCTCCAGCGCAGGCAGGACGGCATCCGCGGCCTCCAGCGGCGCGAGGGAAACTGCCAGCACTCCGGCCTGGAGCCTGCTGACGTCCAGCAGGCTGGTGACCAGAGCGGAGAGGGTCTGCAGCGATTCTTCAGCGGTGGCCAGCAGTTCCTCCCTGTCCTGTTCGCTCCAGGCCACATCCTGGGCCCGCAGGCTGGTGACGGCCGCGGTTGCGGCCGTCAGGGGCCGGCGCAGGTCGTGCCCGACGGCGGCAAGCAGTGCCGTGCGGACCCGGTCGGCTGCTGCCAGCGGCACCAGTCCTTCGGCCCGGGCGGAGAGGTCGCGGTAATCGAGTGCCGCGCCGAGCTGGGCCGCGATGACTTCGAGCAGCCGCCGGTCCGCTGCTGCCGGAACACTGCCGTACAGCTCCAGGACGGCAGCGCCGACGGGTACCTTATGCGCGGGCTGGCCGGAAACGCTGCCGGCCACCGCCAGCTCCGTGTCGTCGGACCGCAGCCGGGCGGCGTCGAGGTTGAAGGCCTCCTGCACCCGGCCCACCAGGGCTTCCACGGCGTCTTCGCCGCGCAGGACATTGCCGGCCACGGAAGCCAGCAGGTCCGATTCCGACGCCGCGCGCCTGGCTGCCCGGGACCGGCGGGCGGCACGGTCCACCACAAAGGAGACCAGCATGGCGTTGGCTGCGTAGAGCACCAGGGCGAACAGGTGAAGCGGTTCTGACACTGTCACGGTGTGCAGCGGCTGGATGAAGAAGTAGTCCAGGGTTACCCCGGAGAGGAGTGCGGCGAACAGTGCCGGCCAGATCCCTCCGGCCAGTGCCACCAGGATCACCAGCAGCTGGTAGGCCAGCACGTCGCTGGTGATCGACTCCGGGGTGCTGACCCCTACCAGCAGCCAGGTGAGCAGCGGGCCTCCGGCCAGGGCAAGGGCAAACCCGGCCGCACGCCGTCGGGCACTCAGGGCGCCGCCCAGGCGCGGCAGCCCGCGGTGCCCGCCCGCGGCACCGTGGTTCACAATGTGCACGTCGATGTCTCCGGACAGGCGGATCACGGTTGCACCGATGCCGGGCCCGCCGAACAGTGCCTTCAGCCTGTCCCGGCGGCTGACGCCGATGACCAGCTGCGTCGCGTTGGCAGAGCGGGCGAAATCCACCAGCGCGCCCGGGATGTCGACGCCAACCACCTGGTGGAAGCTGCCGCCGAGTTTCTCCACCAGTGCCCGCTGCACGGCCAGTTCCCCCGGGTGGCTTTCGCGCAGCCCGTCCGGGTTGGTCACATGCACGGCCAGCAGCTCCCCGCCTGCGGAGCGGGCAGCGATCCGGGCGCCGCGCCGCAGCAGGGTCTGCCCCTCCGGTCCGCCGGTGAGCGCCACGACCACGCGCTCGCGGGCCTCCCATTTGCTGCGGATGCCCTTCTGCGTCCGGTACCGGTTCAGGGCACTGTCCACCTCGTCAGCCAGCCACAGCAGGGCCAGCTCGCGCAGTGCGGTCAGGTTTCCCACGCGGAAGTAGTTGGACAGGGCTGCATCCACCCGTGCGGCCGGGTAGACAATTCCCTCAGCCAGGCGGCCGCGCAGCAGTTCCGGGGCAATGTCCACCAGTTCAATCTGGTCGGCTGCCCGCAGCACGCTGTCCGGCACCGTTTCGCGCTGAACAGTGCCGGTGATGCCTTCCACTACGTCGTTGAGCGACTCGATGTGCTGGATGTTCACCGTGGAGAGCACATTGATCCCGGCGGACAGCAGTGCCTGGACGTCCTGCCAGCGCTTGGCGTTTTCCAGCCCTGGAGCGTTGGTATGCGCCAGTTCATCCACCAGCGCGTACTCCGGCTGCCGGGCCAGCACGGCGGACAGGTCCAGTTCCTCCAGCACCAGGCCCCGGTGCTCCACGTTGCGCCGGGGCACCTGTTCCAGGCCCCGGACGACGGCGGCGGTGCCGGCGCGGCCATGGGTTTCCACCACGGCCACCACCACGTCCCGGCCCTCGCCTGCCAGGCGGTGGCCTTCCTCGGCCATGGTGTAGGTCTTGCCCACACCAGGGGCTGCGCCCAGGAACACCCGGAGCTCTCCTCGTGTCATCCGTTAAGTGTCCAGCTCCTGCAGGGCGATGTTCAGTTCCAACACGTTTACGGTTGGCTCGCCCAGGATTCCAGCGGCGCGGCCGGCGACGGCGGCATCCACGAGGGCGCGGACGGCGTGCTCGGGCAGCTCCCGTGTTTCCGCCACCCGCGCCACCTGGAGGTAGGCGTAGTCCGGGCTGATGTGCGGGTCCAGACCGGACGCGGATGCTGCGAGCGCATCTGCGGGGACATCCCCTTCCGGCACCGATTCCAGTGAGGCAACGGCCTCCCGGCGTGCCTGGACCGTCTCGGCCAGCTGGGGGCTGGACGGGCCCAGGTTGCTGCCGCCGGAGGCAGCGCCGTCGTACGTCCCGGGCCTGGACTGGAACCATTCGGGCAGGGCCGCGCCGGAGCTGTCCGTAAAGGACTGCCCGAGCAGGGCGGAGCCGGTGACATTTCCCCCGGCGCTGACGGGGGAACCGTTGGCCAGGTGTCCGGCGGCGGTCTGGGCCGCTGCGGTGGCGAGCAGCGGGTAGGCGATGCCCAGCAGCAGGGTGAAGAGTGCCAGGGCCTTGGCGGCAACGGCGAACTGCCGGCCTGTGGAACGAAGCATGGTCATAACGGGTCCTTTGGTTCTAGAAGCCGGGAAGCAGGGAAACGGCAAGGTCAATCAGCTTGATGCCGAGGAACGGGGCCACCACTCCGCCAACGCCGAAGACCAGCAGGTTGCGGCTGAGGATGCCCGAAGCCCCGGCGGCGCGGTACTTCACACCGCGCAGGGCCAGCGGGATCAGGGCCAGGATCACGACGGCGTTGAAGATCACCGCGGAAAGGATCGCCGAGGCGGGGGAGTGCAGGCCCATAATGTTCAGGACCGCCAGCCCGGGGAATAGCCCCATGAACATGGCCGGAATGATCGCGAAGTACTTGGCGACGTCGTTGGCGATGGAGAAGGTGGTCAGCGCGCCGCGGGTGATGAGCAGCTGCTTGCCGATCCGCACAATGTCGATCAGCTTGGTGGGGTCCGAATCCAGGTCCACCATGTTGCCGGCTTCCTTGGCCGCAGACGTGCCGGTATTCATGGCGACGCCTACATCGGCCTGGGCCAGTGCGGGTGCATCGTTTGTGCCGTCGCCGGTCATGGCCACCAGCCGGCCGCCTTCCTGCTCCCTGCGGATCAGGGCAATTTTGTCCTCCGGTGTGGCTTCGGCCAGGTAGTCGTCCACCCCGGCTTCGGCAGCAATGGCTTTGGCGGTGCGGGGATTGTCGCCGGTCACCATCACCGTTCGGATGCCCATCCGGCGCAGCTCGGCAAAACGTTCCTTCAGGCCCTGTTTCACCACGTCCTTGAGGTAGACCACGCCGAGGATCCGGGCCACGCCCGCTGCGTCCCGCTCTGCGACCACCAGCGGGGTGCCGCCTGCGGCGGAGACCGTGTCCACCCGGTACGTGAGGTCGGAGAGGACGTCGACGGCGATGCCTCCGGACTCGGCCGCCCAGTCCAGAACCGCAGACCCGGCGCCCTTGCGCACACTGGAGCCGTCCTCGAAATCCAGTCCGCTCATTCGGGTCTGGGCTGTGAACGGGATCCCCGCCGCGCCGGGGGCCGGTTCTGCCGCCACGCCGCGGGAGGCAGCCAGCTCCACGATGGACCTTCCCTCCGGAGTGGGATCCAGTGCCGAGGACAGTGCGGCAGCCCGGATCAGTTCCTCCTGCCGCGCTCCGGCCACCGGGTAGAACTCGGCGGCCTGGCGGTTGCCGTACGTGATGGTGCCGGTCTTATCCAGCAGCAGGGTGGTTACGTCTCCGGCAGCCTCGACCGCACGGCCGGACATTGCCAGCACATTGTGCTGCACCAGGCGGTCCATGCCGGCGATTCCGATGGCCGAGAGCAGGGCACCGATGGTGGTGGGGATCAGGCAGACCAGCAGGGCGGTGAGCACGGGAACACTGATCACGGCTCCGGCGTATCCGGCCATCGGATTCAGGGTCAGCACCACCAGCAGGAAGACCAGGGTGAGGGTGGAGAGCAGGATGTCCAGTGCCACCTCGTTGGGGGTTTTCCGGCGCGCGGCTCCTTCCACCAGGGAGATCATCCGGTCCACGAAAGTCTCACCCGGGCGGCTGGTGATCCGGACGACGATCCGGTCCGAAAGCACCCGTGTACCGCCGGTGACCGCCGACCGGTCGCCGCCTGATTCCCTCACCACCGGAGCGGATTCGCCGGTAATGGCCGACTCATCGACGGAGGCGATGCCTTCGATGATGTCTCCATCACCGGGAATGACTTCACCGGCGGTGACTACAACGACGTCGCCCAGCACCAGGTCTGCCGACGCCACGTCTTCCACAGCGGCGTTCAGCGCGGCCGGGTCTGAGGCCGGATCGTACCCGCTGACCCGCCGGGCAGCCGTGGTGCTGCGGGTGGCCCGCAGCGAGGCCGCCTGTGCCTTGCCGCGGCCTTCGGCCACAGCTTCCGCGAGGTTCGCGAACAGCACGGTCAGCCAGAGCCAGATAGCAATCAGCCAGGTGAATCCGGCGGGCACCGGGGAGCCTCCGGATTCCGGGGACCCGCCGGTGAAGGATTCAGCAATGGCGATCACGGTGATGAGGGCTGCGCCGGCTTCGACCACGAACATGACCGGTGTGTGCCACATCCGGCGCGGATCGAGTTTGGCTAAAGCAACAGGGAAGGCCTTCGCCGCCTGCTGCCAGCTGAAGCCGGCTGGGGCAGCCGGGCGGGGTGTGGACTGGGCCGGGACGCTGCCCGGTTCGGGGCGGTGTTTGGTGAGGATGGACATGTCAGATCAGTCCTTCTGCCAGGGGACCCAGCGCGAGTACGGGAAAGAACGTAAGAGCAGTGACGAGCACGGTAACGCCGCTGAGCATCAGCACCGACTGGGGCCGGTGCGTGGGAAGGGTTCCGGCTGTCACCGGCACCTTGCCCTGCACGGCCAGGGTTCCGGCGAGCGCCAGGACGAAGATGATCGGCAGGAAGCGGCCGAGCAGCATGGCCAGGCCCAGTGCAGTGTTCAGCCACGGTGTATTGGCGGTCAGCCCGGCGAAGGCCGAACCGTTGTTGTTGGCCGCGGAGGTGAACGCGTAGAGCACCTCACTGAAGCCATGCGGGCCGCTGTTCAGCATGGAGGTGTTTTCGATTTCCGCGCGGATGCCGGGCAGGGCGAAGCTCAGGGACGTACCGGCGAGGACCAGCGCGGGCATGGTCAGCACGTACAGGCACGCGAGCTTGATCTCCCGGGGCCCGATCTTTTTGCCCAGGTATTCGGGAGTCCGGCCAACCAGCAGCCCGGAAATGAAGGCCGCGACAACGGCCAGCACCAGCATGCCGTAGAGCCCGGAACCCACACCGCCCGGGGCAATCTCGCCGAGCATCATGTTCAGCATGGCCATCATGCCGCCGAGGGCCCCGAAGCTGTCATGCATGGAGTTCACGGCACCGGTGGAGGTCAGGGTGCTGGTGCTGCCGAACAGGGTGGAGCCGGCGACGCCAAAGCGGGTTTCCTTGCCCTCCATGGCACCGGCGGTCCCGTTGGCTGCAGCGAACTCAAACGCCGTCATGGCAGCCAGGGACAGGACGAAGATGCCCGCCATGGCGGCGAGGATGGCGTACCCCTGCCTGCGGTCACCGATCATGGCGCCAAACGTGCGCGGCAGCGAGAACGGAATGATGAGCATCAGCAGCACGGAGACCAGGTTGGTAAACGCGGTTGGGTTCTCGAACGGGTGGGCGGAGTTCGCGTTGAAGAACCCGCCGCCGTTGGTGCCCAGCAGCTTGATGGCTTCCTGCGTGGCCACCGGGCCGCCCGGGATGCTCTGGGTGCCTCCGGCCAGGGTTGAAACCTCGGTGAAGCCGGTGAAGTTCTGGATGACCCCGCCCAGCAGCAGAATCACGGCTCCCACTGCCGCACCCGGCAGCAGGATGCGGGTGAGGGACCGGGTCAGGTCCACCCAGAAATTGCCGATGGTCACGGCCCCGCGGCCAGCGAAGCCCCGCACCAGGGCAATGGCCACGCAGAGCCCGACGGCGGCGGACAGGAAGTTCTGGACCGCCAGGCCCGTGGCCTGGACGGCGTAGCCCATGGTGGCTTCGGGCGAGTAGGACTGCCAGTTGGTATTGGTTACGAAGGACACCGCGGTGTTGAAGGACAGGCCCTCCGGAACAGCGGGCAGTCCCAGGGAAGCGGGAAGCAGCGGCTGGAGCCGCTGCAGCAGATAGAGCGCCAGCACACCCAGCGCCGAGAACACCAGGACCGACCGAAGATAGGACTGCCAGGGCTGCCCCGAGCGCGGGGCGACGCCCAGCACCCGGTACACGCCGCGTTCGGCAGCCAGGTCCTTCTGCGAGGTATAGGCGTGAGCCATGTAGTCGCCCAGCGGACGGTGTACCAGGGCAAGGAACAGGGCGACGGCGAGGAACTGGCCGAGCGCCAGCCAGCCCGCCATCAGAATTTCTCCGGCCGCAGGAGTGCAGCCAGCACGTAGACCGCCGAGACGGCAGCCAGGATCAGCGCAGCGTAGTCGAAGACGTTCACAGCTTCTCCACCGCCCGCGCCAGCAGGGCCAGTCCGGCGAAGAACGCCGCCGTTCCCGCGACTATCAGTACATCCAGCAAGGGGTGCCCCCAACAAACTCGTTCGTGCTCCCACCGGTCCGGAAGGAGGGCGCCGTGAAGCGCCGAAACGAGTAGAAACCCCGTGCCGGGGTGTTTGGGGAATCCTCACGGATTCCTAACGCCAGGCAGGCAGACCATAACGAATTCCCTGCGGTTCGGGCCCTGGGAGGTCGGCTGGCCGGTGCTGCCGTTCCGCGGGGCATGGCACAGCCCGTAGTGTTTTCCGCACCCGGAGCCGCTAGTTTCCCCTTGGAGTCATCGTGTCGATCCTCACCCTGCTGCTCCCGCTGGCCGGGATCATCGCCGCCGTGATCCTGATAGTGCTCATCTTCCGCGGCTCACGTATCCCGGTGGAGGATGTCCAGGGCCGCAAACGGGTCAACCGCTGGTTCTGGATCCTGGGAGTGTTCGTGGCGGCAGTGTTTGTTTTCCTGACGTTCGCATGAGCCGGACCTGGTCCGGGACAAAGGTCCGCGCAGGTCAGCGCTGGCCGGCGGATACCCTAGAAGGATGGACAAAGGCCAAACCCTCCGCGTTGCCGTGATCGGTGCCGGTCCGCGCGGTGTCTCGGTCCTTGACCGGCTGCTTGCCCGCTACCTGGAACTGCCGGCTGCGGACCGGCCTGTGCTGCAGGTCAGCATGGTTGATCCGTTCAACCCGGGGCCCGGGCATGTGTGGCGGACCAGCCAGTCCCGGCAGTTCCTGATGAACACCCCCTGCCTTTTCCCTACGGTGGTCCCCGCTGGGCGGACAGCCGAAGAACTCGCTCCCTCAGCCACAGGGCTCTCGCTGGGACAGTGGGTGCGCCTGATGGCCCAGGACCCGGCACCTGCGCTGAGCGCCGGGGACCGGGAGGAAATCGCCTGCCTTGGCCCTGCCGACTTCCCCAGCCGCGCCCTGTACGGCAGGTATCTGGAATGGACCTACGCGCATCTGGCGGATGCTGCCGCCCAGGCGGGCGCCGTCGTTGTCCATCACCGGGCCGAAGCCCTGTCGCTGCAGCGTCTGGGCACCGGGTTTGTCATTGAACTGGCGGGGGAGGACCCGCTGGCTGCGGACGCCGTGGTCCTCGCCCTGGGCCATCTGCCGGCAGCCCTCACGCCCGAGCAGAACCGGCTTAGCGATGCCGCCTCCCGGCTGGGGCTGCAGTACCTGCCCCCGGCCGTTCCCTCGGACGCGGACTTCTCCGTGCTGCCCGCCGGGGAACCTGTGCTGGTCCGCGGCCTGGGACTGAACTTCTTTGACATCATGGCGCATGTGACCCTGGGCCGCGGCGGAGTGTTTGTGCCAACCGGGGAGCCCGCGGGCCGTGCCCTGCGCTACGAGCCTTCCGGCCGGGAACCGGTGCTGGTGGCCGCCTCGCGCCGCGGCACCCCGTACCGTGCCAAGGCAAAACTCGAGAGTTATGTGCCGCGCAGCGTGACCCTGCGCTGGTTTACCCAGGAAACTGCCGGGAGGTTTGCCGCGGAAGGCATCCAGCCCGGGTTCGACCACGACCTCTGGCCGCTGCTGCACCGCGATGCCGTGTGGGCTTACTACTCAACCCTGGCGCGGACCACCCCGGACTGCCTCACAATCCCGGCTGACGACTTCCTCGCTGAGCTGGAAGCCGCGCTCAATGTGGCCGGCCCGGACTGGGATGCCGCAAAGGAAGAAGTCCTGGCGCGCTGCGTGCCGTCGGACCAGCGGGCCAGCCTGGAAGCTTTGGCCCAGCCGCTGGGCCGGCGTCCGTTCGCCGGTCCCGAGGACCTGGACGCAGAAATCCTGCGCTATCTGGAGGACGACGCTGCCGGCTCCGCGAAGGGCGAGGACGACCCGCTGAAGATGGCCATCGGTGCGCTGAACGCCGGCCGTTCCCTGCTGAAGGCAGTAGTGGCCGACGGCGGACTGGCGGAGGAATCCTGGCTCACTGAACTGCGCGGCTGGTTTGAACCCCTGGTGGAGGGGCTGGCCTCCGGGCCGCCGCCGGAACGGATCGAACAGCTCGCCGCCCTGGTGCGCGCAGGGCTGGTCCACTTTGTGGGTCCGGACCCGCGTTTCGACGTCGATGAAGCCCGCGCCGTCTTCACCGCGTCTTCTCCCTGGGTAGCAGGTGAGTACGCGGCCACCACCCTCGTGGAGGCGATGATGCCGCCCAACCGGGTCAACGCAACGCTCTCACCACTGCTGGCGGATCTGCTGCACCGCGGGGAAGCCCGGCCCAAGGTGATGATGGCGCCCAACGGCACGCCCGTCCTTACGCCGGGGCTGGATGTTTCACTGCCGCCGTACCGTCCGCTGGACGTCAAGGGCAAACCCCAGGAGAACCTCTACGTCCTGGGCCTGCAGCTCTCCTCGGTGCAATGGGGCACCGCGATCGCCGCGGAATCCGGAGCCCCGGCCTCAGCCGGTTCCCGGACCCTGCGCGACGCCGATGACATTGCTGCGGCGCTCCTGGCCGGCCCCGGACTGCCCCGGGACCGGCAGGAGCCCGCTAGAACGGGTACTGACGCGGTTCGTGCTGGAGCGTGACTGTCTGGTCCTGAGTGAACTCCTCGACGGCCCACTCGCCGTTGAACCGACCCAGGCCGGAGTTCTTCACCCCGCCGAAGGCTACGTGCACTTCATCATGGACAGGCATGTCATTCACGTGGGCCATGCCCACCTGCAGCTTCCGGGCGAACTGCAGCCCGCCCTCGGCTGAGGCGGTGAAGACTGCGCCGGAGAGGCCCTGCGGGGTGGCGTTGGCCAGTTCCAGTGCATGAGCGGCGTCGCGTGCGCGCTGGATGCCTGCGATCGGGCCGAAGATCTCCTCGCGTGCCAGCTCCATGTCCTGGGTGACGCCGGTGAAGATCCACGGGCTGAGGACCTGCCCGTTGGTGCTGCCTTCCAGGACGGTTTCAGCACCTTCTTCCTTGGCCTGGTTGATCTTGGTTTCCAGGCCTTCGAGCTGCTTGGCGTTGATGATCGGGCCGATCACGGTCTTCGGATCCGAGGGATCGCCCACGGGCAATGACCGTACGTGCTGGGTGAACTTCTCCACGAACTCGTCATGGATGGAGTCCTCAAGGATGATCCGGTTGATTGCCATGCAGATCTGTCCCTGGTGCAGGAACTTGCCCATTACCGCGGCACGGACGGCCTGGTCCACATCGGCATCAGCCAGGACCACGAACGGGCCGTTGCCGCCGAGTTCAAGCGCCGTGTACTTGAGGTGGTCACCGCTCGCGGCGAGGGCGCCCACGTTCTTGCCCACCGCCGTCGAGCCCGTAAACGAAATCAGGGACGGGACGGGGTGCTCCACGAAGGCATCACCGATTTCGGAGCCGGCGCCGGCCACTACGCTCAGCACGCCGGCCGGCAGCCCTGCTTCCTCAAAGACCTTGGCAATCAGCAGGCCGCCGGTGACCGGTGTGTCGCTTGCCGGCTTAAGAACGACGGCGTTGCCAAGTGCAAGGGCGGGTGCCACGGAACGCTGGGAGAGGTGGAGCGGGAAGTTCCAGGGACTGATGACGCCGACGACGCCGAGCGGGCCGCGGTAGACGCGGTCTTCCTTGCCGGGGATATCGGAATCAAGGATCTGGCCGTGGACGCGGTGGGGAAAGGACGCAGATTCTCGGGTGATGGCAGTTGCCGAGTCGATCTCGATCGCGGCCTTTACCGCTGTGCTGCCGGATTCAGCTGCGAGCCAGGCGGCGATTTCATCGCGCCGTTCTTCCAGGATGTCGGCGGCACGCTCCAAGATGCGGCGGCGTTCGGCCGGGGGAGTGGCGGCCCAGTCCGGCTGGGCTTCCTGCGCGCTGCGGTATGCATCGTCGAGGTCTTCGCTGGAGGCCAGCTGCAGGGTCAGGAGTTCTTCGCCGGTGTAGGGGTTCGTGTCCGGGGATGCTTTGTGTGAACGGCCTTCGCGCCATTCTCCGGCGATGAACTGCTTGGCCGGGATCCAGCCGGATGCTGCGGGGTTGGCGGCGGTCATGGGCGTTCTCCTTTGTGAGGGTACGTTTCTGACGATGCCGGGTATAACCAAGCATACTTACTTCTTGTTCCCTGTTTGGTCCGGGAATCTTGGCCTGTTTGGTCCGTTCCAGCCGGTGCATGACCGCGGTGCGGAACCTGGCTCGGTGCAGGGGCCTTCAAGCTTCGGGGAGTAAACGTCGATTTGGGCCTGGCTGCCGAAACCTTCGGGGAGTAAACGTCGCTTTGGGCCTGGCTGCCGAAACCTTCGGGGAGTAAACGTCGATTTGGGCCCACTTTAGCGACGTCAAGTCACCTAGGGTTTGCGTAAATGGAGGCTAAACGACGTTATGTCACCGAGGGTTTGGCGGGCTGGGCCACAGGTCGCGCGGGTGGCCAATCCGCAGCAGCCGGCCAACGAGTAGGAATTCAGGTACTGGCTACAGCAGACAGCCAGAGGTTTGCGGGCTAGATTCGGTCCGCCGGGGCGCCCGTTCCGGCACAGTCTCGTATCCCGGGGGATTCTGGTGGAGGCAACGACTCAGGTGAGCCTGCCTGCAAGGACCGGGGTGCCGCCAGTGCGGGTCGGGCCATGAGCTGGAAGCGGTTCTGGACCATCACGGCCGTCTGCCTGGCGCTCATGGTACTGGCGATAATGCTCGTGCTGGATGGCGGCGACATCAATGACCCGGACTTCATGTGCAGGTTCGGCATGGGCCGCAGTTCGTGGGTATGCGACCAGTCTTGACTGTCCATCGCGCAGCCATCCAACAACGAGGAGTGATGAGTGGACATTTCCTGGCCCGGACTGATCATCGGAACGCTGATGACCGCCGCCTGTATTTTCGCTTTTCGCAAGAGGGACGCCATCAGCGGTTTCGCCAGCTCCCAGCCTGAGTTCTTTCTGGGGAAGAAGATCGCGACGAAGGTGGACACGGGCCCGGAGCGTATGAAGGCAGCTCTCCTGTTGCCGATCCTCGGCGGAATCGTGATGGGAGCAGTGTTGGTCATTCTGTCCCTGACCGGGGTTATGGCACGTTCTGCCCACGACGGGCCTGATCCTTTGAGTCAGGGATTCGACCCGCTGGTGCTCGTTTTTATTGTGCTGGTGCTGATAGCCCTGGGGTTCGGCGCACTCGGGCTTATCCAGACTGTCGTCCGCAGGACAAACCCGCCAACCCCCGCACAATTGAGGGGCCTGGGGCTGGCCGGCATGGGCTTTATGGTGGCAGCGGGTGTGGTCTTCTACTTCATAACCAGCAGCTAGCCACCCAAAAAACCACGACGGGGCCCCGCCCCGGGATGGGGCGCGGGCCCGACCGGGAAAACCGGCGAGGAAACCAA
>NZ_JAXIOM010000034.1:0-42377 GCF_049311025.1 Arthrobacter sp. 3Tela_A | reverse complement strand
CGGGGCGGGGGCGGGGGGGGGGGGGGGTGGGGCGGCCCCCCGCCCCCGCCCCCCCACGGCCTGCTGGCCACGCCTGTGCGCACCCTGAAACGGGACGCCAAGAAGAACAGCGACATCCAGGTCCTGGTAAAAGAGGCAGCCGAACGGGGGACTGTCGAGTTCTTCGTTGGCCTGCCGCAGAGCATGAAGGGCACTGAAACTGCGTCCACGGAGATGGCCCGCAGCTATGCCCAGACGCTTGCCCAGGCACTGGAGAAGGCCGGGCTCAGCGTCCCGGTGCGGCTGATTGACGAGCGGCTGAGCACGGTAAGTGCCCACCGCTCACTGCGTGAAGCTGGCTTGGACACACGAAATCACCGTAGAGTAGTAGACCAAGTGGCCGCTGTGGGTATATTGCAGCAGGCCATAGACATGCAGCGTTCACTGGGACGCGATGTGGGGGTGCCGGTCACACTTCGCCGGAGTGCGCAATCTGCTGCTCCGGCCCCGAACGAGGAGCGAACTATTTCCGAGCAAAGCCGCCCCGAAAGCGATACGGCGTCGTGAGCCACCGGTACCCTGACCCCCACGGTACGGGCGAACAGCCGGAGAACGAACCGGCTGCAGACGGCTATGCGGACTACGAGGATGCCCAGCATCCTCCGCCGCCGTATGACGGTGCCCGTTATGACGACGCCGGGTATGACGACGCACGGTACGAGGACGACCAGTACGTCCACGCCGAAGCCCAGCATGCCGGTGCCCACAGGGGAACGCAGCACCAGGAGGCGGCTCCCGCCGTCCAGCACTTCTTCGCAGCAGAGGAAGCAGCACCCAGCCGCCGCAGCCGCCGCCCGTCCCGGGAGAAGCAGCGCCGCCGCCGTCGCCGCACCATAGTCATGATCGCAGTGCTGGCGGTCTTCGCCGGAGCGGTCTTTGGCCTGACGGTCTTCCTGCGCGACCTGCTGGGAATGAATGAGGTTAAGGACTACCCGGGCCCCGGGGAGGGAACAGTCTCCTTTGTGGTGCAGCCCGGCGACGGACCCCTTGTCATCGGCAACAACCTGGCCAGCCAGGACATCGTGGCAAGCTCCAAAAAATTCGTCGAAGTATTCCAGCAGGAATCGCAGGGCCGCGAGATCCAGCCCGGTACCTTCGAGATGCGCTACCAGATGAGCTCCTCCGGTGCCCTGGATGCGCTGCTGGGCGACGGTGGAACTGCAGTTCACTACGCAGCAATAGACCGCGACCTCCGCCAGAACGAGTCCTTCGACAAGCTGGTCGAAGCCACCGGCATTCCGCTGGAGGAATTCACTTCCCTTGCAGGGAATCCCCAGGCCTTTGGCCTCCCGGAGCAGGCCGTGAGCCTGGAAGGCTATCTTTTCCCCGGTGAATACCGGTTCCCGGTTGACACCACGGCCGAGGAAATCATCACCGAAATGGTGCAGAACGCTTTCGCAGCACTTGAGGATGCGGGAGTCACGGACCCTGCCGAGCAGTACCGGGTGCTGACCAAGGCAAGCATCATCCAGGCTGAGGCCGGCGAAGCCGACTATGCCACCGTTGCCGGAGCGATCGAGAACCGTCTCCGGGCAGACAATACCGAGACCAACGGCCTGATCCAGTCGGATGCAACCGTCACCTACGGTCTCGGCCGGAAGAGCTACAACCTCACACCGGAGGAAAAGGCGGATACGTCCAACCGCTGGAACACCTACGCCAACCCCGGCCTGCCGGTGGGACCGATCGGTTCCCCGAGTGTGGAAGCGATCGACGCTGCAGCCAATCCCGCGGACGTACCGTACTTCTACTGGGTCACTGTCAACCTGGACACGGGAGAGACCAAGTTCTCCTCCACCCTGGCCGAACACGGACGCTACGTTGCCGAATACCAGCAGTGGTGCGGCACCCAGGAAGCCGGAAGGTGCGACTAGTTGCCCGGCCGCAAACGGGCGGCAGTACTGGGGCATCCGATCGGGCACTCCCGGTCGCCCCAGCTGCACCGCGCCGCGTATGACTACCTGGGATTCGACTGCAGCTACGAGGCAATTGACGTAACAGAGGACGCCGCAGCGGACTTCGCTGCCGCGGTGCGGCGTGAACCGGAATGGAACGGCCTCTCCGTCACCATGCCGCTGAAGGCCGCTATGGCCGCAGCCGTGGACCGGCTGGATCCGCTGGCCGAAGCGCTCGGTGTGCTCAATACAGTCACCTTCGAACACGGATCTGACCGGACCGTGCTCACCGGATGGAACACCGATGTCCTGGGCCTGGTGAATGCCCTGAGGCATGCCGGGGCCAGGGAAGCTCCGCGCGGGGTCATCCTCGGCGCCGGGGGGACGGCCTGCGCGGCTGTCGCTGCCCTGGCCCGGATGGGCTGCACCAGCGTGGACGTCCATGCCCGCAGTTTCCGCAGCGCTTCCGCCGCCGGCGCCTCCGGCACAGCAGCGTCCGGGCTCCGGGCCGACGTGCAGCTGGTCGGAGACCGGCTCGGCGTGCAGGTGAACCTGCGTCCCTGGGAAGACGCCGCAGCTGCCTGCTCCCGCGCCGACGTCGTCATCTGCACACTGCCGCCGCGCGGTGCGGACACGCTGGCGGACGGGCTCCAGGCACTGGGAGCCGGCTGTGCCGGTGCGGTGCTGCTGGACGCCGCCTACGACCCCTGGCCCAGCCGGATCGCCGCTGCCTGGGAACAGGCGGGGGGAACGATTGTGCCGGGACTTGAAATGCTGCTCTACCAGGCTGTGGAACAGGTGCGCCTGTTCACCGGCAGTTCGTTCCGCGACGAGGCCGCCGTCATAAACGTGATGTGTGACGCAGTGGGACTGCCCCGGCGCTGAACGGCCCTTCCGAACGTGGCAGTATTGAAGCCATGTTGCGTTGGTTGACCGCCGGTGAGTCTCATGGGCCTGCACTGGTTGGAATTATTGAGGGCGTCCCCGCTGGCGTCGAAGTAAGCACCCCGTCCATCCAGGAAGCGCTGGCCCGACGCCGTCTCGGCTACGGCCGCGGTGCCCGGATGAAGTTTGAACAGGACGAGGTCCGCATCCTCGGCGGCGTCCGCCACGGACTCACCCAGGGCGGCCCGGTGGCTATCGAGGTGGGTAACACCGAGTGGCCTAAGTGGGAGCAGATCATGGCCTCGGATCCCGTCCCCGCGGAGATCCTTGACGGCCAGGCCCGTAACGCTCCGCTGACCCGGCCGCGTCCGGGACACGCAGACTTCACCGGCATGCAGAAGTACGGCTTCGATGAAGCCCGTCCGGTCCTGGAACGTGCCAGTGCCCGGGAAACTGCAGCCCGCGTGGCACTCGGCGCAGTTGCTGCTGCGTTCCTGAAGCAGCTCGGCGTCGAACTGGTCAGCCACACCGTGTCTATCGCAACGGTTGCTTCCCCGGAAGGTTCGGCGCTGCCGCTGCCCTCCGATGTAGCCGCACTGGACGAAAACCCGATGCGCTGCTTTGACCCGGCAGTTACCGAAGCCATGGTTGCCGAGGTGGACACCGCCCACAAGGAAGGCGAAACCCTGGGCGGAGTCGTGGAAGTCCTCGCCTACGGGCTGCCGCCGGGACTGGG
Source organism: Arthrobacter sp. 3Tela_A (assembly GCF_049311025.1). NCBI lineage: Bacteria > Bacillati > Actinomycetota > Actinomycetes > Micrococcales > Micrococcaceae > Arthrobacter > Arthrobacter sp. 3Tela_A. Next base: position 38,822 of record NZ_JAXIOM010000034.1, on the reverse strand, counting down.
CAGCTACGTTCACTGGGACCGCCGCCTTGATGCCCGCCTGGCCGGAGCCCTGATGGGCATCCAGGCCATCAAGGGTGTTGAAGTCGGCGACGGTTTCCTCACTGCCTCCCGCCGCGGCTCCGCCGCCCACGATGAGATCCTGCAGGACGAGTCTGGCCGCGTCATCCGCTCCGGCAACCGTGCCGGCGGCATCGAAGGCGGCATGAGCATCGGTGAAGTGCTCCGCGTCCGCGCGGCCATGAAGCCCATCGCCACCGTTCCGCGTGCCCTGAAGACCGTGGACGTTTCCACCGGGGAACCCGCCCGTGCCCACCACCAGCGCTCGGACGTCTGCGCCGTGCCGGCTGCCGGCGTCGTCGCCGAAGCCATGGTGGCCCTGGTCCTCGCCGAGGCGATGACCGAAAAGTTCGGCGGAGACTCCGTTGCGGAGACTGCCCGGAACCTGCGGACCTACCTGGAGAACATTCCGGACTCACTCTCCTCGACCGGTACCGGTACAGGTGCCTGAGCAGCATCTGGTCCTGATCGGGCTGATGGCCGCCGGCAAATCCGTTGTCGGCCGGTCCCTGGCTGCCCGCCACAACCTGCCCTACGTCGACACCGACCAGCTGGTAGTGGACGAACACGGACCCATCCCGGAGATCTTTGCCCGGCACAGCGAACGGTTCTTCCGCGAAGCTGAGGCACGCGCCGTTGCCGGCGCGCTGGACTCACCCGAGCGCTCCGTGATCTCCCTGGGCGGCGGGGCAGTCCTGGACACCGGAACCCAGCAGCTGCTGGATCGCGCTACGGTTGTATTCCTGGATACCGACCTCGCCACGGTGCTGCCGCGCATTTCACGCACGGCCCACCGTCCGCTGCTGGCCGGTGACCCGGCGAAGCGCTGGAGCGCACTGGCAGAGGTCCGCAGACCAATTTACGAATCGCTGGCAGACATAGTCATAGATACCAGGGGACTGGCAGTAGCCGAGGTGGTGGATCGCATCACCGCAGCCCTGGACGAAGGAGAGAACTAAATGCCCGCTGAAGCCACCATCATCCCGGTGACCGGTGAGAAGCCCGCAGAGAATTACGACGTCGTCATCGGCAACGGCCTGCTTGGGCGCCTCCCGGACATGCTGGGAGAGCGGGTCCGCCGGGTTCTGGTGATCCACCCCCGCGCACTTCGCACCACGGGTGACACCGTCCGCGACGAACTCGCCGAAGCCGGCCTGACAGCCCTCACCGCGGAGATTCCCGACGCCGAAGAGGGCAAGCACATCCAGGTTGCCTCCTTCTGCTGGCAGGTCCTGGGGCAGAACGACTTCACCCGCTCCGACGCCATTGTGGCCGTGGGCGGGGGAGCGGTCACCGACGTCGCCGGTTTTGTGGCGGCCACCTGGCTGCGCGGCATCAAGGTAGTTCACATCCCCACCAGCCTGCTGGGCATGGTGGACGCAGCCGTGGGCGGCAAGACCGGCATCAACACCGCTGAAGGCAAGAACCTGGTGGGCGCCTTCCATCCGCCGGCAGGGGTCCTCGCGGACCTGGACGCGCTCGGTTCACTGCCGAAGAACGAACTGCTCAGCGGCATGGCCGAGGTAGTCAAGTGCGGTTTCATTGCCGATCCCGCGATCCTGGACCTGATCGAAGCCAACCCGGAAGCAGTCGCCGACGGCGCTTCGGATACGGTGCGTGAACTGGTTGAGCGGGCAGTGAAGGTGAAGGCTGAGGTCGTCTCCAGCGACCTGCGTGAAGCAGGACGCCGTGAGTTCCTGAACTACGGGCACACGCTGGGACACTCCATTGAGCTGGCCGAACGCTACCAGTGGCGCCACGGTGCGGCCGTCTCCGTTGGTATGGTCTTTGCCGCCGAGCTGGGCCGCATGGTGGGACGGCTCGACGACGCCACTGCGGACCGGCACAAGGAGATCCTGACCTCACTCGGCCTTCCGGTGACCTACCGCCGGGACCGCTGGAGTGCACTGCTGGACGGCATGCGCCGCGACAAGAAGTCACGCGGCGACCTGCTGCGCTTTGTGGTCCTGGACGGACTGGCCAAGCCCTCCATCCTGGAGGTCCCGGACACCTCGCTGCTCTTCGCCGCGTACCAGGAGATTGCCTCCGAGCCGCAGACCGGGATCCGGCTCAGCCTGTAGGGAATCGCCGAACAGGTAGAATGGTCGACGGACCAGACACGCAGCAACGCGAAACGACGAAAGAGAAACTGTGGCAACGACCAACGACATCAAGAACGGCACCGTGCTGAAGCTTGAAGGCAACCTCTGGAGCATCATTGAGTTCCAGCACGTAAAGCCGGGCAAGGGTGGTGCGTTTGTCCGTACCAAGATGCGCAACGTCCGCTCGGGCAAAGTCGTCGACAAGACGTTCAACGCGGGCATCAAGATCGAAACTGCCACGGTTGACCGCCGCGATTACCAGTACCTGTACAAGGACGGCGAAGACTACGTCTTCATGGACACCTCGGACTATGACCAGCTCACGGTCCCCGGCTCGATCGTCGGCGACTACGCCAACTTCATGCTTGAGTCCATGATGGTCACCATCGCCATGCACGAAGGCGCCCCGCTCTACATTGAACTTCCGGCTTCCGTGGTCCTGGAGATCACGTACACCGAACCGGGCCTGCAGGGCGACCGCTCCACCGGCGGCACCAAGCCCGCCACGGTTGAAACCGGCTACGAAATCCAGGTTCCGCTGTTCCTGGAAACCGGCACCAAGGTGAAGGTTGATACCCGCACCGGCGACTACCTGGGACGCGTTAACGAGTGAGTGCCCGCAGTAAAGCAAGAACACGGGCACTTGAGGTGCTCTTCGAAGCGGAACAGCGATCCATGTCTCCGCTTGAGTCCCTCCGTTCCCGCCGGGAAAAGACGGACCAGGTAATCAACCCCTACACCATGGACCTGGTGGAGGGTGTCATTGCCAAGCAGGAACAGATCGATGAATTCCTGAGCACCTATTCCCAGGGCTGGCCGCTGGAGAGGATGCCGGCTGTTGACCGCATCATCCTGCGGCTGGGCAGCTGGGAGCTGCTCTACAACGACGACGTCCCGGACAAGGTCGCCATCAGCGAAGCCGTTGAACTCGCCAAGTCGCTTTCCACGGACGAGTCGCCGGCGTTCATCAACGGTCTGCTGAGCCGGCTGCACCAGCTCAAGGATTCACTGCTGGCCTAGTTCAGCGGAAACCACGCATTATGCCCGGCAGGGTTCTTCCCTGCCGGGCATTCGTGTATCCGGACGCTTTCCAGGTCCGGACGTTTTCCAGGTTTGCGGCGCTGCTACCGGCGCCCGGCGGCTGCGATGCCGAGCAGGCTGGCCCGGGTACGGGTCAGGCCGGCCAGGAGCAGATGCTCGCGCTGGGTGTTCTTTTCCGGGTCCCTGCCGTTGACGAGCTGCTGGCGGGTGAGCGCAAGGTGGGTTGCCTCCCGGATGAACGTGCGCATGGGCGCCTTCGCGCCGAAGGCACCAGCCCAGTGCAGGGCCTGCCGCCGCCCTGCGGGAGTGGACAGCAGGTTCACCTCAGCCGGGGTAAACCAGCCCGCCGCTGCGTATTCCCCCAGCCGCTGCCGGGTGAGCTGCTGCTCCTGGCGCCGGAGCCAGGTCACTCCGCCAACTGCCAGCGCGAACAGCGGCACCTGGAGCAGGAAGTAGAAGAGGAAGAAATCGTCAGCCACCAGTGCCATGCCGCCGTTCCAGAACATGTGCCCGGCCACAGCCGCTGCCAGCCCCGCAGCGAACCCGGCCACAATCCGCCCGGTGCCGGGCCTGCGGACGGCAATGCCCAGGGCCAGGCCGATCGCTGCGGTGAAGAGCACGTGCGCGAACGGGGAGAAAAGTCCGCGCAGCACAAAAACAAATCCCAGCTGCAGGCCCACCCCGCCGGCTTCGAACAGTGCGGCGCTGAAGTAGAGGATGTTCTCCGTGAATGCGAAACCGGCACCAACCACACCGGCGTAGACAATCCCGTCCAACGGTCCGTCGAAATGGGAGCGCCTGACAAAAACCAGCAGGAGCACACCCAGTCCTTTTGCTGCTTCCTCCACGAGCGGGGCCTGGATGACAGTGGTGATCACGTCCGCGGGGGTCATCGGCAGGAGCATTACCAGCACTTCGTTGACAGTGCCGCCCAGCAGCAGGGTAATGGCCACTGAGACGCCCGCACCCCACAGGAAGGCAAAGACCAGCGCGCCGCGCGGTTCAGGCTCCCACCGGTCAATCCAGCGCAGTCCCACCAGGCAGATGCCCAGCGGTATCAGGGCAAGGACGCCGCACAGGATGAATGCCTCACTGCCGAGCGCCGCGAAAAGAAACAGCCCGACCAGAACCAGGACGACGCCGGCTGCAGCGATGAGCAGGACATTCACTATCCCCGTCCGGCCGCGTGCCGAGGAAGGCACGCTGAGTTCCGGAACGTGGCCCTGGGGCTGCTCCGGCAGCGGGGACTGCCCGGTTTCGGGCTGGGACGTCATGGGCGCATGCCTGTCATGGACCCAAGAATATACGCGTCACCTGCTGTGATAGTTTTGATTGGCATTCAACCTTTAAATCCGTCCTGTGAGGCGGGGAAGGAGGAAGCAGAATATGGATCTTACCGATCCCCAGCAGGCCGCCGTGCCTGCCCGTACCGTTCTGACTTCAGCTGACATTGACCGCGTGCTGACACGCATTGCCTACGAGATCCTTGAAGCAAACAAGGGCGGCACCGATCTGGTGCTGATGGGCATTCCCCGCCGGGGCTATCCACTGGCCCGCAGGCTTGCTGCCAAGATCGCAGCGGCTGACCCCACCGTTAACGCAGACGCGATTACGGGGCAGCTTGACGTCACGATGTTCCGTGACGACCTTGCGCACCAGCCCACGCGGCCCCCGCACCCCACACAGCTTCCGCCCAACGGCATCGACGGCAAAGTCGTAGTGCTTGTTGACGATGTGCTCTATTCCGGCCGCACCATCCGTGCGGCACTGGATGCCCTGATCGACCTGGGCCGCCCCCGCGCCGTACGCCTGGCAGTCCTGGTGGACCGCGGCCACCGCGAGCTGCCCATCCGGGCGGACCACGTCGGCAAGAACCTGCCGACCGCGGCCGTGGAAAAGGTCCGGGTGAGGCTGGCGGAGACTGACTCGCCGCCCCTGGACGAAGTCGTGATCGAAGGCGCCGCATGAAACACCTGCTCTCCACCCTGGACCTCTCCTACCAGGACGCCATCTCGATCCTGGACACAGCCGAGGCGATGTCCGCAGTAGGGGAGCGGGAAGTCAAGAAGCTTCCCGCGCTGCGCGGCCGGACGGTGGTCAACCTCTTCTTCGAGGACTCAACCCGTACCCGCATCTCCTTCGAAGCAGCCGCCAAGCGGCTCTCCGCGGACGTCATCAACTTCTCGGCCAAGGGATCATCGGTCTCCAAGGGCGAGTCGCTGAAGGACACGGCCCAGACCCTGGCCGCAATCGGTGCCGACGCCGTCGTCATCCGCCACGGAGCCTCCGGCGCGCCTGCCCGGCTGGCCAACTCCGGCTGGATCGACGCCGCTGTCCTGAACGCAGGAGACGGCACGCATGAACACCCCACCCAGGCCCTGCTGGATGCCTTCACCATGCGCCGGCACTGGGCACAGCTGCACGGCGTCCCGTCACAGGGCACCGACCTCACCGGCATGCACGTGGCGATTGTGGGAGACATCCTGCACTCCCGGGTGGCCCGCTCGGATCTCTGGCTGCTGAAGACCCTCGGCGCCGACGTCACGCTCGTCGCCCCTCCCACGCTGCTGCCCTTCGGTGTCGAATCCTGGCCCTGCAAGGTCAGCTATTCCCTGGACGAGACCCTTGAAACCAAACCCGACGCCGTGATGATGCTCCGGGTGCAGGCCGAACGCATGCACTCCGCGTTCTTCCCCACGGTGCGGGAGTATTCCCGCCGGTGGGGCTTCGACGACGTCCGGCTGGACCGGCTGGACACGATTGGTCTGGACAACACGATCCTGCTGCACCCCGGGCCCATGAACCGCGGCCTTGAAATCTCTTCACGCGCTGCCGACTCGCCGCGGGCCACCGTACTGGCCCAGGTCAGCAACGGCGTTTCGGTCCGCATGGCCGCCCTCTACCTGCTGCTCTCCGGTGAAGGCAGCCCCCAGCGCACACCACAGGAAGTATCCGCACAGTGACTACAGCAAACCCCGCTACAACCGCCAAGCCCGCTCCCTCCGCCTCGCCGGTGCTTTCGCCGACGGGAACCTACCTGATCCGCGGCGCCTCGCTCCTGGGCGCCGAACGCGCTGACCTGCTGATCCGGGACGGCGTCATCGCCGCCGTGGGCCAGGAGCTCGAGGCACCCGAGGGCTCCCTGGTGATCGAGGCCGAAGGGCTCATTGCCCTGCCCGGCATGGTGGACCTGCACACCCACCTGCGTGAACCCGGCCGGGAAGACGCCGAGACCGTCGAGACCGGCACCCGTGCCGCAGCCCTGGGCGGTTTCACCGCCGTGCATGCCATGGCCAACTCCAACCCCGTGGCGGACACCGCCGGGGTGGTGGAGCAGGTCTACAGCCTGGGCCTGAAGTCCGGCTGGGTGGATGTCCGCCCGGTGGGTGCAGTGACCGTGGGACTGAAGGGCGAACGGCTGGCCGAACTCGGCGCCATGGCCGACTCCCGCGCCCGCGTCCGGGTCTTCTCCGACGACGGCATGTGCGTCCACGACCCGGTGCTGATGCGCCGCGCGCTGGAATACGTCAAGGCGTTCGACGGCGTTGTGGCCCAGCACGCGCAGGAGCCCCGCATGACCGAGGGCGCTCAGATGCACGAGGGTGAAGTCAGCGCCGTTCTGGGCCTGCCGGGCTGGCCCGCAGTGGCCGAGGAATCCATCATTGCCCGCGACGTGCTGCTGGCACAGCACACCGGTTCCCGGCTGCACGTCTGCCACGTCTCCACCGCCGGTTCAGTGGAGATCATCCGCTGGGCCAAGGAACGCGGCATCAACGTCACCGCCGAAGTCACCCCGCACCACCTGCTGCTCACGGACGAAGCCGTCCGCAGCTACGACCCGGTGTACAAGGTGAACCCGCCGCTGCGCACCGAGTCCGACGTCGAGGCGCTGCGCCGCGGCCTGGCTGACGGGACCATCGACATCGTCGGCACCGACCACGCCCCGCACCCCAGCGAGCATAAGGAATGCGAGTGGGCGCAGGCTGCCATGGGCATGACCGGGCTGGAAACCGCACTGTCCGTGGTGCAGGCCACCATGATTGAGACGGGCCTGATGGACTGGGCCGGCTTTGCCCGCGTGACTTCCACCACTCCGGCACGAATCGGACGCGTGGGAACACAGGGAAGACCGCTGGAAACGGGCGAACCGGCCAACGTCATATTGGTCGACCCGGCTGCGCGGCGCACGGTAGACCCCCATAAGATGGCAACCATGGGCAAGAACAGTCCTTATGCAGGGCTGGAACTGCCCGGAATGGTCCGAACCGCCTTCTACGCCGGACACCCCACCGTCCTGGACGGAGCGCTGAACGGTCCCCGGGCCGCAGCAGCAGAGGAGACCCCGTGGATCGGCTGATCTTCTTCATCGGGTTCGCCGCCGCCGCTGCCATTGTGCTGACGCTTTTTGCGGTCGGCTGGCGCGGACGCCGCCAGCGCCAGTCGGACATTCCCCGGCCCCGGCCGCTGCCTGCGGACCTGGACCTGCCCCGGTTCGAAGCTGACGGCCAGTACGTGGCCACCACCACCGCCGGAGACTGGCTGGACCGCGTGGCGGTCTACGGCATGGGTGTGAAGTCCGTTGCGACCGCCGCGGTCTTTGATGAAGGCCTGCTCTTCGCCCGCAAGGGCGCCCCGGATGTCTGGATCCCGCGCGCGGATCTGCGTGATGTCCGCCTGGAGCGCGGAATGGCCGGAAAGTTCGTGGAGAAAGAGGGCCTGGTCCTGGTGACCTGGCAGCTCGGACCAAAGCGCGTCGACACCGGGTTCCGCACCCGGGCTGCCGACCACAAAACCCCCCTGGTTTCGGCGATCAAGGCGCTGCTGCCGGAATCTGCAACATCTAGCGAGGAACAACTGTGACAGTGAACCAAACCCCCGCCCCGAGAACAGCTGTCCTCATGCTGGAGGACGGCCGCAGCTTCCGCGGCCGCAGCTACGGTGCCACGGGCACCGCCCTGGGCGAGGCAGTCTTCGCCACCGGCATGACCGGGTACCAGGAGACCATCACCGACCCCTCCTACGCCCGCCAGCTGGTTGTCCAGACCGCCCCGCACATCGGCAACACCGGTGTGAACAGCGACGACGCCGAGTCCCGCCGCATCTGGGTGGCCGGCTACATTGTCCGCGACGCAGCCCGCAAGCCCTCCAACTGGCGCTCCGAGCGCACCCTGGATGAGGATCTGGCAGCCCAGGGCGTCGTCGGCATCTCCGGCGTCGACACCCGGGCCATCACCCGCCACCTGCGTGAGCGCGGCGCCATGAAGGCCGGCATCTTCTCCGGCGAAGCTGCCCTGCGCAGCGACGCCGAGCTGCTCGCCGAAGTGCGCGCCCAGGAATCCATGGCCGGCTCCCGCCTGGCTGAGGAAGTCAGCATCGAGGCCAGCTACGTCATCGAACCCTCCGCCCACGGCTGGGAGGGGGAACCGCTCTTCACCGTCGCCGCACTGGACCTCGGCATCAAGTCCATGACCCCGGTGCGCTTCGCCGAACGCGGCGTCCGTGTGCACGTGCTGCCCGCCTCGGCCACCCTCGAAGACGTCCAGGCCCTGAACCCGGACGGCGTGTTTATGTCCAACGGCCCCGGCGACCCCGCCACCGCCGACAACCAGGTCAAGCTGCTGCGCGACGTGCTGGACACCGGCACTCCGTTCTTCGGCATCTGCTTCGGCAACCAGATCCTGGGCCGTGCCCTCGGGTTCGGCACCTACAAGCTGCCCTACGGCCACCGCGGCATCAACCAGCCCGTCCTGGACCGGCGCACCGGCAAGGTGGAAATCACCTCCCAGAACCACGGATTCGCCGTCGACGCACCGCTGGACGGTCCCGTCACGGCCCCCGAGGCCCGGTTCGGCAAGGTGGAAGTGAGCCACATCAGCCTCAACGACAACGTGGTGGAAGGCCTTGCCTGCCTGGACATCCCCGCGTTCTCCGTCCAGTACCACCCCGAAGCCGCCGCCGGCCCGCACGACTCCGCCTACCTCTTCGACCGCTTCGTCGACCTGATGGCCTCCAGCAAGAACAAGGAATCCCGCTAATGCCCCGCAGAACCGATCTCAAGTCCGTCCTGGTGATCGGCTCCGGCCCGATCGTCATTGGCCAGGCCGCCGAATTCGACTACTCCGGCACGCAGGCACTGCGCGTGCTCAAGGAGGAAGGCCTGCGGGTCATCCTGGTCAACTCCAACCCGGCAACGATCATGACCGACCCGGAATTCGCCGACGCCACGTACGTCGAGCCGATCACTCCCGAGGTGGTCGAGAAGATCATCGCCAAGGAACGTCCCGACGCCGTGCTGCCCACCCTGGGCGGCCAGACCGCGCTCAACACGGCAATTGCGCTGGATAAGAACGGTGTGCTGGAGAGGTACAACGTCGAACTCATCGGCGCCAACATCGAAGCCATCGAACTCGGCGAAGACCGCGAGAAGTTCAAGGGCGTCGTCGAACGCTGCGGCGCCGAGTCCGCGAAGTCGATCATCGTGCACAGCATGGATGAAGCCTTCGCCGCCGCCGATGAACTGGGCTACCCGATGGTGGTCCGCCCCTCCTTCACCATGGGCGGGCTGGGCTCCGGCCTGGCCTACAACGCCGAGGATCTGCGCCGCATCGCCGGCGCCGGCATCCAGTACAGCCCCACCTCAGAGGTGCTGCTCGAAGAGAGCATCCTGGGGTGGAAGGAATACGAACTGGAAATGATGCGGGACAAGAACGACAACGTGGTTGTTGTCTGCTCCATCGAAAACTTCGACCCGGTAGGCGTGCACACCGGCGACTCCATCACCGTGGCACCGGCCATGACGCTGACCGACCGCGAATACCAGAAGCTGCGGGACATCGCGATCGCCGTCATCCGTGAAGTCGGCGTGGACACCGGCGGCTGCAACATCCAGTTCGCCATCGAACCGGACACCGGCCGCGTCGTCGTCATTGAAATGAACCCGCGCGTCTCCCGCTCCTCGGCGCTGGCGTCCAAGGCCACCGGCTTCGCGATCGCCAAGATCGCCACGAAGCTCTCCCTGGGCTACACCCTGGATGAGATCCCCAACGACATCACCAAGAAGACTCCGGCGTCCTTCGAGCCGACGCTGGACTACGTGGTGGTGAAGGTTCCCCGCTTCGCGTTCGAGAAGTTCCCGGCAGCGGATCCCACGCTGACCACCACCATGAAGTCCGTCGGCGAAGCCATGGCCATCGGCCGCAACTTCACCGAAGCGCTGCAGAAGGCCCTGCGCTCCCTGGAGCAGAAGGGTTCCCAGCTCAGCTTCGACCCGGTGGACCCCGCAGCGGTTCCGGCCCTCATCGAAGCTGCCAAGCGCCCCACCACACAGCGCCTGGCCCAGGTACAGCAGGCCCTGCTGGGCGGCGCCACCGCCGAGCAGCTCTACGAAGCCACCGGCATCGACCCGTGGTACCTGGACCAGCTTGAACTGATCAACGAGGTCGCCGAAGAAATCCGCGGCGCCGCCCAGGTCACGGAGGACATCCTGCGCCTGGCCAAGCGCCACGGCTTCTCCGACGAGCAGATCGGCAAGCTCACCAACCAGTCCGAGGCCGTTGTCCGCGGAGTGCGGCACGTCCTGGGCATCCGCCCGGTCTACAAGACCGTGGACACCTGCGCCGCCGAGTTCGCCGCGTACACCCCGTACCACTACTCCTCCTACGACGAGGAGGACGAGGTTGGGCAGCACGCCAAGCCCTCGGTGATCATCCTCGGTTCCGGTCCGAACCGCATCGGCCAGGGCATTGAGTTCGACTACTCCTGTGTCCACGCCACCATGGCGCTGCGCGAAGCCGGCCACGAGACCGTGATGATCAACTGCAACCCGGAGACCGTGTCCACGGACTACGACATCTCCGACCGCCTGTACTTCGAGCCGCTCACCCTTGAGGACGTGCTGGAAGTCATCCACGCCGAACAGCGCACCGGCGGCGTGCTGGGTGTCTTTGTCCAGCTCGGCGGCCAGACCCCGCTGAAGCTTGCGCAGGAACTGGCCGACGCCGGCATCCCGATCCTGGGCACCTCACCCGAAGCGATCGACCTGGCTGAGCACCGCGGAGCCTTCCAGCGCGTTCTGGACGAGGGCGGGCTGATCGCCCCGAAGAACGGCACCGCTGTGTCCTTCGAGGACGCCAAGAAGATCGCCGACGAGATCGGCTACCCCGTCCTGGTCCGCCCGTCCTACGTCCTGGGCGGCCGCGGCATGGAAATCGTCTACGACGAAGCCAACCTGTCCCGCTACATCGCGAACGCCACGGAAATCACCCCGGACCACCCCGTCCTGGTGGACCGGTTCCTGGAAGACGCCATCGAGATCGACGTCGATGCGCTCTTCGACGGCACCGACCTGTACGTGGGCGGCATCATGGAGCACATCGAAGAAGCCGGCATCCACTCCGGCGACTCCGCCTGTGTGCTGCCCCCCATCACGCTGGGCACTGACGTGATCGGCCGCGTGGTCGAGGCCACCCGCGCCATCGCCTCCGGCGTCGGCGTCCGCGGCCTGATCAACATCCAGTTCGCCCTGGCCTCGGATGTTCTCTACGTGATCGAAGCCAACCCGCGTGCCTCCCGCACCGTGCCGTTCGTCTCCAAGGCCACCGGCGTCCAGCTGGCCAAGGCCGCCGCGCTGATCGGCACCGGGACCACCATCGCGGAGCTGCGGGCCGCCGGAAAGCTCAAGGCAACCGGAGACGGCTCGGCGCTCCCGCTGGACGCTCCGGTGGCGGTGAAGGAAGCCGTGCTGCCCTTCAGCCGCTTCCGCACCCCCGAAGGCACCGTGGTGGATTCCCTGCTCGGCCCGGAAATGCGTTCCACCGGCGAGGTCATGGGCATCGACAAGTACTTCGACACTGCCTTCGCCAAGTCCCAGGCAGCAGCCAACTCGGCGCTGCCTACGGCCGGGAAGATCTTCGTCTCCGTGGCCAACCGGGACAAGCGTTCGATCATCATGCCGGTGAAGCTCATGAGCGACCTCGGCTTCGAGATCCTCTCCACCGGGGGAACCGCTGACGTGCTGCGCCGCAACGGCATCCAGGCCACCACCGTCCGCAAGGTCGGCGAAGGCACCGGACCGGACGGTGAGGGCACGGTGGTGGACCTGATCACCGCTGGCGACATCAACATGGTCATCAACACCCCCTCCGGCGGCCAGGCCCGCGGTGACGGCTACGAAATCCGCGCCGCCGCGACGTCGATCGGCTGCCCGGTCATCACCACCGTGTCCGAATTCACTGCAGCCGTGCAGGCCATCGAGGCCATGCGCTCCTACGAGTGGGACGTCTGCTCGCTGCAGGAATACGCAGCCAAGCTCCAGGCCTCCACCGTTGCCTGAGCACAGCACTAACGCTGCCGGCGGGCGCGCACCCTTGGGGGCGCGCCTGCGGGCAGCCATGGACGCCCGCGGACCGCTCTGCGTCGGCATCGATCCGCACCCGGGCCTGCTGGCCGCCTGGGGCCTGAACGACGACGCCGCAGGGCTGGAACGCTTCTCACTCACCGTCCTGGAGGCGGTGGGGGAGCAGGCCGCCGCCGTCAAGCCGCAGGTGGCGCTCTTTGAACGGCACGGCTCTGCAGGCATTGCCGTGCTGGAGCGCCTGCTCGCTGCGTGCACCGAAGCCGGTGTGCTCTCCATTGCAGATGCCAAGCGCGGGGACATTGGTTCCACCATGGCCGCCTACGCTGACGCCTGGCTTCGGGACGGCTCACCGCTGGCAGCAGACTCGGTCACCCTCAGCCCGTACCTGGGCTACGAATCGCTGCGTCCCGCCCTGGACCTGGCGGCCGCCACCGGCAGGGGAGTTTTTGTCCTGGGCCTGACCTCGAACCCCGAGGGCGCCTCCGTGCAGCACGTCGGCGCCGAACGGTCCGTGGCAGCACGGATCGTTGATGCTGCCGCGGCGGAGAACGCGGCGGCTTCTCCGCTTGGTTCCACTGGCTTGGTCATCGGTGCAACCGTCGGATCAGCACTCGGTGACCTGGGCATTGACCTGGCGGCGGCCAACGCGCCGATCCTTGCACCCGGGCTCGGCGCCCAGGGGGCAACGGGAGAGGACCTGCGGAAAACCTTCGGCGCCGCATACGCCAACGTGCTGGCCACTTCCAGCCGGGACATCCTCAAGGCAGGGCCGGAACCTGCGGCCCTGCGGAACGCCGCAGCCCGCACGCTGGAGGGCCTGCCACAGCCATAGTGGAAACCGGTACGTGCTTACGTACCGGTTTCCATTGCAATGCCCGCACAGTGCGGATAGGTTCGGACCCTAGCCCAAGAAACCGCAAAGCCGCCGGTCACAACCAGTTTGACGGGTGGTCAGTCTTCGCCCGGGAGAGCCAATTGAACCTCAAACCACTGACTGAAGCTGAGCGCACCAGGGCGCGGGAGAAGGCCACCGCCGCCCGCACGGTGCGGGCCGAAATCAAATCCAAGATCAAGTCCGGTGAACTCTCGGTTGAAGAGGTCATCGTCTCCCGCGCTTCGGAGGAAGCCGTGGGGCGCTTGAAGGTCGTCGACCTGCTGCGGGCACTGCCCGGTGTGGGGGAACGCCGCGCAGCTGGAATAATGGCTACCGTGGGTATCGCCCCAACCCGCCGGGTGCGGGGTCTTGGTGTCCACCAGCGCAAGGCGCTGATCGAATTACTGGAGTCCGACTAAGCCGGACGCCGCTTGATGCGGCTGCGGCGGCGTCGGACCTGTTCCCTAAACAAGTGAGGTCTACGTGTCGCAACCGCGGCTGACAGTTCTGGCAGGTCCCACCGCCGTTGGCAAAGGCACTGTGTCCACCTACATTCGGGATAACTATCCCGAGGTCTGGCTCTCCGTTTCCGCCACCACCCGGGCCCCGCGTCCGGGTGAGGAAAACGGTGTGCACTACTTCTTCGTGACCGCTGACGAGTTCGACGAGCTCATCTCCGACGGGCAGATGCTTGAGTGGGCCGTGGTCCACGGACACAACCGCTACGGCACGCTGCGCCGGACAGTGGAGGCCGCCATGGCCGAAGGCCGGTCGGTCCTGCTTGAAATCGATCTGCAGGGCGCCCGCCAGGTCAAGGAGTCAATGCCGGAGGCGAATTTCGTCTTCCTGGCACCGCCGTCGTGGGACGAAATGGTCCGCCGTCTGGTGGGCCGGGGCACCGAAACACCCGAGGAGCAGCAGCGGCGGCTGGAAACCGCTAAACTGGAACTTGCTGCCGAGCCCGAGTTCGATCACACTGTCATCAATGATGACGTTCAGCGGGCTGCAGCAGAGCTCGTTTCACTCATGGGGATCAGCCCTCGCCAACGCTGAGCTGCTGTTCTTGATCCGCACGAAAACTTTGGAGATCTCTTGTCTACCCAGCCTGAAGGCATCATCAACCCGCCGATCGACGACCTGCTGACGGCCGCTGATTCCAAGTACGCCCTGGTCATCTACGGTGCCAAGCGTGCCCGGCAGATCAACGCCTACTACTCCCAGCTGCACGAGGGCCTGTTCGAGTACGTTGGCCCGCTGGTGGAAACCAAGCTCAACGAAAAGCCGCTGTCCATCGCCCTGCGCGAGATCAACGACGGCATGCTGGTAGTCCGCGCCAACGAAACCGCCGAGTAAGGCACAAAACCTACGGCTAGGAGGTAGGACAGGCGTGCGCATTGTCCTGGGGGTGGGCGGCGGTATTGCCGCCTACAAGGCAGCGTCACTGCTGCGCCTGTTCACCGAAGCCGGCCACAGTGTCCAGGTGGTTCCCACCGAGGCATCCACCCGCTTTGTGGGCGTAGCCACCTGGGAAGCACTGTCCGGCCACCCGGTCAGCACCACGGTGTTCGACGCCGTGGACACCGTTAACCACGTCCGGCTCGGCCATGAGGCCGACCTGATCGTGGTGGCGCCGGCCACCGCCGACCTCCTGGCCAGGGCAGCTGCCGGGCTCGCCTCGGACCTGCTCACCAACACGCTGCTCATGGCACGCGGCCCGGTGTTCTTTGCTCCGGCCATGCACACCGAAATGTGGAACCATCCGGCCACCCGGGCCAACGTGGCCACGCTGCGCTCCCGCGGCGCCGTCGTGATGGAACCGGCCACCGGACGCCTCACCGGCAAGGATTCAGGGCCCGGCCGGCTTCCCGAACCGGAAGACATCTTCGCCGCGGCGCTGGCCGCTGCCGGTGAAGCTCCGGCCGCAGCGGCCTCAACTGCCGGTCCCGCCGAAGGCCTCCTGGCCGGGCGCCGGGTAACGGTCACCGCCGGCGGCACCCGTGAACCCCTGGATCCCGTGCGTTTCCTGGGCAACCGCTCATCCGGCAAACAGGGCGCAGCCATTGCGGCCGCGGCCGTTGCCGAAGGCGCCCAGGTGCGGTTCATTGCAGCACACCTGGAAGTTCCCGTCCCCGAGGGTGTGGAACTGGTGCAGGTTGAAACCGCACTTGAGCTGCGCGACGCCGTCCACGAAGCTGCCCGGTCCACCGATGTGCTGGTGATGTCTGCCGCCGTCGCCGACTTCCGGCCCGGGGAAAACGCGGACACCAAGATCAAAAAGCGCGATGACGGCACAGACCCGGTGATCACCCTGGTCCGCAACCCGGACATCCTGGCTGAAACCGTGCAGAACCGCTCCGCCGGCGGCGCCGGGCCGGCACTGATTGTCGGATTCGCAGCGGAGACCGGTGACGGCAGCGGCTCGGTACTTGAATACGGCCGGCGCAAACTCGAACGCAAGGGCTGTGACCTGCTGGTCCTGAATCAGGTTGGCCGGTCGCTGGTATTCGGCCAGGACAGCACGGAAGTGCGCATCCTCTCACCGCAGGAGGACCCCGGCGTCGAGCCACCCGTGCTGACCGGGAGCAAGACTGAAATCGCGCAGCACCTGGTGCAGCGGATCGCCGTCGAACTGGCGGAATCCACGGCACCGGACTCCGCAGCCGCTCCGGTTCCTCCCGGATAAAACCCTCCCAGACCCTTCCTTTACCGGCACCTGCTTTTTCGCGCACGGTGGCCGGGCAGGGATCCGTATGACTTCCTGTGCAGCAATGCGACCTAAGATGACCGTGCATGGCACGGCCTGACCCCGAACGGGGACTGTCCCCGGAACGAAGTAGAGTAAACCCGTGACTTCCAGCAATACGACTGCCCCCGCCGAATCCAGCGCCCTGCGGCTGTTCACCTCAGAGTCCGTGACCGAAGGTCACCCGGACAAGATCTGTGACCAGATCAGCGATGCGATCCTCGACGGCCTGCTCAAGGCCGACCCCGAATCCCGCGTTGCCGTGGAGACCCTCGTCACCACCGGTCTGGTGCATGTTGCCGGCGAGGTCACTACCGAGGGCTACGTTGAAATCCCTCAGTTGGTCCGGGACACCATCCTCGAAATCGGTTACGACTCCTCGGCCAACGGCTTTGACGGCGCGCGCTGCGGCGTCTCCGTTTCCATCGGCCAGCAGTCCCCGGAGATTGCCTCACGCGTATTCAACTCGGTGGAAAACCGTTCGGGTGACACCGTGGACCCGCTCGACGCCCAGGGCGCCGGCGACCAAGGCATCATGTTTGGGTTTGCCAGCGACGAAACCAGCGTCCTGATGCCCACGCCCATCTGGCTGGCCCACCGCCTCTCCGAGCGGCTCACCAAGGTGCGCAAGGACGGTTCGCTGCCCTACCTGCGCCCTGACGGCAAGACCCAGGTGACCATCGGCTATGACGGCGACCGGCCGGTCTCGGTGGACTCCGTGGTTGTTTCCACCCAGCACGCCGCTGACCTGGACCAGGGACAGCTGCACCGGGACATGGTGGAGTACGTGGTCAACCCCGTGCTGGCCGGAACGGAACTGGACACTTCCAGCGTCCGCCACATCATCAACCCCGGCGGCCCCTTTGTCATCGGCGGCCCCGTGGGCGACGCGGGCCTGACCGGGCGCAAGATCATCGTTGACACCTACGGCGGATTCTCCCGCCACGGCGGCGGGGCTTTCTCCGGAAAGGACCCGAGCAAGGTTGACCGCTCGGCCGCCTACGCCATGCGCTGGGTCGCCAAGAACGTAGTTGCTGCAGGTCTTGCCCGCCGGGCCGAGATCCAGATTGCCTACGCGATCGGCATGGCCCACCCGGTGGGCATCTACGTAGAGACCTTCGGCACCGAGACGGTGGATCCGATGCAGATCTCCAAGGCCATCAATGAAGTCTTCGACCTGCGTCCCCTGGGCATCATCAACGCCCTGGACCTGAAGCGGCCGATCTACCAGAAGACCGCAGCGCACGGCCACTTCGGCCGTGAGGATGAAGGCTTCACCTGGGAGCGCCTCGACAAGGTCGAGGAACTGCGCCGCTGGTTTAACGCCTAGGCCCATGGGAGAGCATCCGCCGCAGCGCGCGCCCCAGGGACAGCGTGCTTCAGCGGAGGAAGCCGTGCAGCTGTCCCTGCTGCACGGGTTTACCCCGCCTGCGGCGCCGGTGGGCAAGTCCCAGCCGGCTCCGGAGCTGCCTATTGCCCGGGTGCTGCTTGATTCCCCGCTGCCGCATCTCGACCGGCCCTTTGACTACCTTGTTCCGGCGGAACTGAGCGAAGCCGCCGCACCCGGTGTTCGGGTGAAGGTCCGTTTCGGCGGGCAGGAACTGGCCGGTTTCCTTACTGAACGGCTTGGATCAACTGACACCACGGCGCGGCTGGTGAACCTGGGAAAGGTCGTCTCGCCGGTCCCGGTGCTCAGCCCTGAGGTTCTTGCGCTGGCCCAGGCCGTGGCGGCGCGGTACGCCGGTTCCGTCCATGACGTCCTCCGGGTGGCAGTTCCGCCGCGGGTGGCCCGGGTAGAGAAGGAATTCGCGGATCGGGTGCCCAAGGCCGGTACGACGGTGCCGGAGGACCGTGCAGCGGAATCCGCAGCGCCGGAGGCTGCGGCCGAAAACGTGCTGCCGGAAAATCCGTTCCGGCGCTACCCGCACGGGCCTCGTTTCCTGAGCCACCTCGCTGCCGGGCACAGCCCCCGTGCCGTCCTCAGCTCACTGCGCGGCTACGGCCCCGACGCCTGGCCCCATGAGATCGCCGCCGCCGTGGAAGCCACCGTGCTTTCCGGACGCGGCGCCGTCGTGGTGGTTCCGGACCAGAAAGACCTGGCCCGTGTCATGGACGCACTTCAGGGCCGGGTGCCGACGGGTACAGCGGTACGGCTCACCGGCGAGGACGGACCCACGCCCCGGTACCGCAGCTTCCTCCAGCTGCTCTACGGTGACGCAACAGTGGCAGTGGGCACCCGCTCAGCGGCTTACGCGCCGGTGGCCAACCTCGGTCTGGTCTGTATCTGGGACGACGCCGATGACCTGCATGCCGAGCAGCGCGCCCCCTACCAGCACGCCCGCGATGTGCTCCTGCTGAGGGCGGAAGCCGCGGGCGCAGCCATGCTCGTGGCCTCCCATACCCGCAGTACCGAAGCCCAGCGGCTGCTTGAATCCGGCTGGGCCGCACCGCTGAATGCCGAGCGTTCCCTGGTGCGTTCCTCCACCGCCCGGGTGATGAGCACAGCTGACACTTTTAACCAGGAACGGGACCCGCTGGCCGCCCGTGCACGTATTCCGCATGCTGCCTGGAAGGCCGCGCAGGATGGTCTGAAGCGCGGACCCGTGCTCGTTCAGGTTGCCAGAACCGGGTTCTCCCCGGCGCTGTCCTGCCAGGACTGCCGGGAACCGGCGCGCTGCCGGCAGTGCCAGGGGCCGCTGGCGCAGGCCGGACGGAACTCGCCGCCCGCCTGCCGGTGGTGCGCGCGCCCCGAACCGCGCTGGCATTGCCCGCACTGCGGCAGCTTCCGGCTCCGTGCTTCAACTGCAGGTGCCGGGCGGACGGCCGAAGAGCTCGGCCGCGCCTTCCCGTCCGTCACTGTGGTGTCTTCTGCCGGAGACCACATCCGCGCCGAGGTTCCGGATGCGCCGGCCCTCGTCGTAGCGACTCCCGGCGCTGAGCCCGTGGCGCCGTCGGGGTATGCCGCCGCGCTCCTGCTGGACGGGACCGCCATGCTTTCCCGGCAGTCTCTCCGCGCCCAGGAAGAGACCCTGCGCCGTTGGCTAACCGCGGCCGCTTTGGTCCGTCCGGCCGGCGACGGGGGAGTGGTAGTGGTTACCGCGGACGATACCGCGACTGTGGGCCATCTGCTGCGCTGGGATCCTGCTGGCGCAGCCGAACGCGAACTGGCCCTCCGGCGGGAACTGGGCCTGCCGCCCGCTGTCCGCTACGCGGAACTCACCGGCTCGCGTGAGGGCCTGGACGGATTTGTGTCACGGCTGGACCTGCCCGAAAGCGCCCGCATTGTGGGGCCAGCTCCCGTCGAGGAGCCCCCGGCCCCCGGCGCAGGCGAAACCGTTCCCCGCTGGCGGACCCTGTGCTTCTTCCCGTACAGCGAAGCAACGGCCATCACCCCGGCGATGCGGGCTGCCAAGGCCGCTTTGTCAGCCCGGCGGACCGGTGATCCGGTCTATATTCGCGTGGATGCCCCGGACGGTCTGTAGCTACTACGCAGCTTCGCCGGCCGGTTCCCGGTACTGCACCGGTACCCTGCGCTGCCGCATGGCCGGCCGCAGCGGGATGTGGAGGCTGAGTACGCCGTTGGAGTAGTGCGGTGCAACTGCGGATGGATCCACGCCTTCACCCACCGGTATCCGCCGCAGGATCATTCCGTCCTCCCGTTCGCGGACATTCCAGCGGGTTGTCCTGTCCATGCCGCGAAGGCTGCGGTGGGCCCGGATCAGCAGGGCGTTGCCGTCCAGCTCCACAAAGAGCGAGCCCGGATCAATTCCGGGGAGGTCGGCGTTAAGGACAAGGAAACCGTCGTGCCGGTACAGGTCGACGGCGGTGCCGCCCCGTGCCTGGCTGCGGGCTTCCAGCGCCGCTCTTATCCGTTCGTGGTCCTGCGGCGCAACCCCGCTCGGCATGGATATCATCTCCTGGCAGAAGAACTTTCCGGTGCTGCAATTCTAGGAGTGCTGCGGTTCCCAAACCGAATCCTCTACAGTGTGGCAATGGCCATAATTCCCGACAAGAAAAGCTGGATCTGGGTCCTGGACCGCACCTGCCCTGAGTGCGGTTTCACCGCCTCGGAGATTGCTTACGAAGACATCCCGCAGCTGCTGCTGGACAACGCCGAAGGGTGGCAGTCCGTGCTGGAGCGTCCGGACGCGGCGGAGCGGCCGAATGAGAGCACCTGGTCGCCGCTTGAATATGCGGCCCACGTCCGGGACCTGTGCAATGTCTATCGGATGCGCCTGCTGCTGATGGTGGATACTGACGGCGCGGAGTTCGCCGACTGGGACCAGGACGCGACGGCAGTCGCGGAACGGTACGGCGAGCAGGACCCGGCCCGGGTCGCCGCAGATCTGCTTGATGAAGCCGAGGCGACGGCGGATGCCTTTGCCGCCGTCGAGCTCCAGGACCGCTCACGCCGCGGCCTCCGCTCTGACGGCAGCACGTTCACCGTTGAGTCCCTGGCCAGGTACTTTATGCACGACGCCGCCCATCACCTCTGGGATGTCCGCCTCAGGTAAGCAGGTAGTGCTCCGGCCGTCACGGGCAGGACACAGCGCATGATAGACAGGTTGCTTATGTTCTATCCGTGCCCGGTAAGTCCGGTGCCTGAGAGGAGATCCATGACCTACCCTGCAACCAGCCGTGAAATTCAGCTTGCTGCCCGTCCCGAAGGCTGGCCGGCTGATGAGAATTTTCGGCTGTCCGAGACGGCGGTGCCGGAACTGCAGGACGGACAGGTCCTGGTCCGCAACACCCTGATGTCGGTTGATCCGTACATGCGCGGCCGCATGAATGACGTGAAGTCCTACGTTCCGCCCTTCCAGCTTGACGCCCCGCTGGAGGGCGGCGCTGTTGGCGAAGTCGTCGAATCACGCGCTGAAACGCACAAGGCCGGGGATACTGTCCTCCACAACCTCGGCTGGCGCGATTATGCGGTCCTCGATGCCAAACGTGCCCGTGTCATCGATACCGGCATCGCACCGGCCAGTGCTTATCTGGGTGCCATGGGCCTGACCGGGCTCACGGCCTGGGCGGGCCTCACCAAGGTGGCGGATTTGCGTGAAGGTGACGCGGTATTTGTCTCCGGTGCGGCTGGGGCCGTCGGTTCAATGGCCGGGCAGATCGCCAAGGCACTCGGCGCGGGCAGGGTCATCGGCAGTGCCGGCTCGGAGGAGAAGGTCCGCCGCCTGCGTGAACTCGGTTTCGACGCCGCCTTCAACTACCACGACGGGCCGGTGAAGGCGCAGCTGAAGGAAGCCGCCGGTGCCGGTGGAATCGATGTGTACTTCGACAACGTCGGAGGGGACCATCTGGAGGCTGCAATCTCCGTGCTGAACAAGTACGGGCGGGTTGCCATGTGCGGCGCCATTTCCGCCTACAACGCCACCGAGCCGCAGAGTGCACCGCGCAACCTCTTCCAAGCGATCGGCAAGGAACTGACCCTGAAGGGCTTTATTGCCAACAGCTACAACCAGTACACCGCAGAATTCGCGTCCCTGATGGCCGGCTGGCTCCGGGACGGCAGCGTCACCTACGACGAGACGTTCGTCGACGGCCTGGAAAACGCTCCACAGGCCTTTATTGACCTGATGAAGGGCGCCAATACCGGCAAGATGATCGTCCGGCTGGGCTAGGAGTTCTTCCGGATCCCGTTCCTCCGGGCCGTGGTCTTCGGCGTCCGGGCCGCAAACAGCCGGGACGCTTCAGCTGCAGCGTCCAGCAGCTGCCCGGCGGAAGCCTCCCAGTCGTACGCTGCGGCCCGGGCCAGTCCGGCCCGGGCCGCTTCGCGCCAGCGGTCCGGATCAGACAGCGAGCCGACGGCCCGTGCAAAGGCATCCGGGCTATCCGGGTCCACCAGCACGGCAGCACCGCCGGAGACTTCCCGGAAGATGGGAGTGTCCGCAGCGATCACCGGAGTGCCGGCCGCCATTGATTCGATAATGGGCAGGCCGTAGCCCTCAGCCTTCGAAAGCGAGACCAGTGCCGTGGCACGCCGCAGCAGCGCGTCGTACTCCGCATCGGTGACGCCGTTGTGGAACACCACCCGGGACCGATCAGCGCAGAGTGCTTCAAGTTCACTGCGCCGGGCGGGTGAAATCCTGCTGAGCAGGTGCAGTGTATAGCCCGGCAGTTTGTCCATGGCGCGCACGATTGTCTCGACGTTCTTGTACGGCATAAAGGAACCCATGTAGAGCAGGGATTTCTCCGGGAGCCGGGACGCGTCCCGCGGTACCGTACCGGGCTGGGGAGCATTCGAAACCATCCGTACCGGGCGCCGGGTCAGCCGGTGCCGCTCCATGAGTCCGCGGGTCGTTTCCGAGATGGTGGCGACGACGTCGGCGCGGTTGAGCAGCAGCCGCTGGGGCCAGTAGGCCAAATGGTAGAGCCGCCACAGCAGGCGGACCGGCGGCGGCAGGAAACCCGGCGGCGTCGGGTTCTGGTAGTAGATCAGGTCGTGGAGGGTGAGGATCAGCGGATAGCGCCGCCCCCAGCTGCCCATGGTCTGCATGGGGCAGACCACGACGTCGGCGCCCAGCCTGTTGACGTGCCGGGACACGAACAGCTCGGCAGGGGAGAGCGGGGAATTGATCTTGGTCCAGGGCAGACGGGGCAGCAGTGCCAGCTGCCGTTCATCACTGATCAGCATCCGCACATCGGTGTGCCGGGCTACGGCTTCCATGAGGCTGGCGCCGTAGCGGCTGATGCCGTCGTGCTGGTCGGTGCGGGTGAAGCGGGCGTCAAAGACAATTCTCATGCCGAGCGGTGCCTCCGGCTCAGGAAATCCGTGATGAGGGCGGCGGCTGAATCCGGTGCCTCGTAATGGACCAGATGGCCCACCCCTTCGAGGATCTCAAGTTCGGAATCAGGGACCAGTGCTGCCAGCCGGCGCTGGGCCGGAACCGATCCGATGTCGTCACGGTCGGCGGCGATCAGCAGCACCGGCATCTGCAGCAGAGGCGCGAAGTCGCGGACGGTTTCTGAGATCGAGGAGCGGAAGGCCTCCAGGACGACGGCGCGGGAGGCGAAAGCACTGAAGTAGGCGTCGTGCTGGGCATGGATCCAGCGCCGCAGCCCGGGCTCCCTCGTCTTGGCCATGAGCATGCTCATGCCGCGGACGATCACCGGGTTCGCCAGCAGCGCCCGCCCGGGCTTCTCCGGGAGCCTGGCAGCAGCCAGGTAGTACAGTTCCGCGAGTTTGCTGGTGAACCCTTTGGGGCCTTCCAACGCCGGTTCGCTGATCGGGTTGACCAGGATGAGTTCGCTGATCAGCTGCGGGTGCTCGGCCGCTGTCCGGGCGGCGATGATCGAGCCGAAGGAATGACCCAGCATGACGGTGTCCGGGCCCAGGCCCAGGGCATCAAAACCGGTGCGGACAAAACCCGCGTAGGCAGCGGCGTCGTGCACTCCGGGCAGGACCGCACCCTGGCCGAACCCGGGAAGGTCCGGCAGGATAACCCGGTTATTCGGCAGTGCCTCCACCAGGCGCAGCAGGCCGTGGTGGTCGCCGCGGAAACCGTGGACCATAAAAATTGCGGGAGCAGCAGTGCCCGGGTCTGCGGCGGGGAAGTCCCAGAACCGCTGCGCGGAGCCCTCGACGGCGATGGTTCGAACGCTGGCCCGGCGCCGGAACGGTGCAGGTGCACCGCCTGACCGGGACGCAGTGCGGTGCCGCTGCAGGAGCATCAGTTCACCTCGCTGGGGTTGGAACCGGTGCGGCGCCCGGATTCCAACCTGTCCAGGGCTGCCACCTGCTCGGGGCTGAGCTCGAAGGAGAAGATGTCCAGGTTCTCCGCCATCCGCTCTTCGGTACTGGCCTTGGGAATGACGGTGTGTCCGGCCTGGACATGCCAGCGCAGCACAACCTGGGCCGGCGTGCGTCCGGTTTCGCCGGCAATCTCCTGGACGGCGGGCTCCGCCAGTACGGCACCGCGTCCCAGGGGGCTCCAGGCGACGGTGCGGATACCGTGGGCTTCGTGGAAGGAACGCAGGTCCCGCTGGGGGAGCCAGGGGTGCAGTTCCACCTGGTTGACGGCGGGAACAACCGAGGCCGCGTCCAGCAGTTCTTCAAGGTGTTCACGGTTGAAGTTGGAGACGCCGATCGCCCGGATCCGCCCCTCCGAATACAGCTTCTCGAGTGCCCGGTACGTTTCGGTGAACAGGCCGCGGTCCGGGCAGGGCCAGTGGATCAGGTACAGGTCCAGGTATTCGAAGCCCAGCTTCTGCATCGAGGTATCGAAGGCCCGCAGTGCGGAGTCATAGCCATGGTCCGTGTTCCATACCTTCGAGGTGACAAACAGGTCCTCGCGGACCACATGGCCGGTCTCGGTGAAATTACGGACCGCGTCGCCCACACCCTGTTCATTGCCGTACAGGGCAGCGGTGTCAATGTGCCGGTAGCCCAGGGACAGGGCGGAGCTGACCAGCGGCGCTGCATCCTGTGAGGGAACTTTGTAGGTTCCGTAGCCCGCCTGGTCCATGAGTACGCCGTTGTTCAATGTCAGCTTTGGTGTCAGTTTTGGTGCCGGATCCATGATGCAACTCTACCGACGTCCACCCAGCGTGCGCTCCTGCCGTGCCGCGTGTAGCGTGAAGGGCCTGTAAACGCCTGCTGACAAGCAGTTTCCCTAAAGTCATGGCGTTTCTGGAAAAAGATTGATTGCATAGGGCCTTACAGTGCGCCGACAGGCTGCGGCAGGTGAAAAATGCCCCCGTTCCACGCCGGTGCCCCGTGGCGGGACCTGCATCCCTGCTTACCCCCAACAAAATGGCACAACTAATGGATCGGAGTAGTCGATGGTGACTCTTGGAGAGGTTTTTGTCAGCGAAATGCTGGGTACAGCAGCGCTGATAGTCCTGGGCTGCGGTGTGGTCGCCAACGTTGCCCTGGGTAAAACCAAAGGCAACGGCGGCGGCTTCCTGATGGTCAACTGGGGATGGGGGCTCGGCGTGTTCGCCGGCGTCTATCTCTCCGTGATGTCCGGGGCACATATCAACCCCGCAGTGACGGTAGGTGTCATTACCGGCGGTGCCGACGAATTCGTACCTGGCGTCGCCGTAACTATCGGATCCACCCTCACCTATTTCGGCGGACAGATGCTCGGCGCCATCATCGGTGCCTTTGTCGCCTGGCTGGCCTACAAGAAGCAGTTCGACGAAGAACAGGATCCGGCGAACATCCTGGGTGTCTTCTCCACCGGTCCCGCAATCCGCTCCTACGGCTGGAACGTCGTCACCGAAGTTGTTGGCACGTTCATGCTGGTGTTCGTCATTGTCGCCTTCGCCGGGACGCCCACGGAGATCGGTCCGCTGGCCGTCGCCCTGCTGGTGGTCGGTATCGGCGCTTCGCTCGGCGGCCCCACCGGGTACGCCATCAACCCGGCACGTGACCTCGGCCCGCGTATCGTCCACGCACTGCTGCCCATCAAGAACAAGGGCAACAGCGACTGGGCCTACTCCTGGGTTCCGGTCGTTGGGCCGCTGCTCGGCGGCGCACTCGGCGGCTGGGCCGGCGGCATCATTCCGCTCCCGGAAATCGTCTAGCAGTTCTCCGTCCGCAAGCGCCAAAACCTCAAAGGAGAGACCCACGTGACCGACAGCAAACAGCAGTACGTGATCGCAATTGACCAGGGCACTACCAGCAGCCGTGCAATTGTCTTCGACCACGACGGCAAGATCGTTTCAACCGGCCAGAAGGAACACAAACAGATCTTCCCGCGCGCCGGCTGGGTTGAGCATGACCCCATGGAGATCTGGACCAACGTCCGCGAGGTCGTCGGTACCGCACTGTCCAAGGCAAACCTGACCCGGCACGACATCGCCGCCGTCGGCATCACCAACCAGCGCGAAACCGCGGTGGTCTGGGATCGGAACACCGGCAAGCCCGTGTACAACGCAATCGTCTGGCAGGACACCCGGACCCAGCCGATCGTTGACGAGCTGGCACAGGACGGCGGACTGGACCGTTTCAAGGACACCGTGGGCCTGCCGCTTGCCACCTACTTCTCCGGAACCAAGGTCAAATGGATCCTGGACAACGTTGAGGGAGCCCGGGAGAAGGCTGAAAACGGTGACCTGATGTTCGGTAACACCGACTCGTGGGTTACCTGGAACCTGACCGGCGGGACCGACGGCGGTGTGCACATCACCGACGTCTCCAACGCCTCCCGGACCATGTTCATGGACCTGGACACCCTCACCTGGGATCAGTCGATCCTGGACACCTTCGGTGTTCCGGCCTCCATGCTTCCGGAAATCCGTTCGTCCTCCGAGATCTACGGCAAGGTGCACGGCTCCCAGCTGCTGCGCGAGACTCCGGTTGCCGGCATCCTCGGTGACCAGCAGGCTGCCACCTTCGGGCAGGCCGCCTTCGGCGTCGGCGATGCCAAGAACACCTACGGCACCGGCAACTTCCTCATCTTCAACACCGGTGAGGAAAAGGTGATGTCCGAGAACGGGCTGCTCACCACCGTCGCGTACAAGATTGGCGACGCTGCACCGGTGTACGCACTCGAAGGCTCGATTGCTGTGACCGGTTCCCTGGTCCAGTGGCTGCGGGACAACCTTGGCATCATCAAGAGCGCCCCGGAAATCGAGCAGCTTGCCAGCGCAGTGGAGGACAACGGCGGCGTCTACATTGTTCCGGCGTTCTCCGGCCTGTTCGCACCGCACTGGCGCTCGGACGCACGTGGCGCGATCGTTGGGCTGACGCGGTTCGTGAACAAGAACCACATTGCCCGCGCTGCACTCGAATCCACCGCCTTCCAGACCCGTGAAGTCCTGGATGCTGTCAACGCAGACTCCGGCGTACCGCTCACGGAACTGCGGGTCGACGGCGGCATGGTCGCCAACGACGCCCTGATGCAGTTCCAGGCGGATATCCTCGGCGTGGACGTAGTGCGTCCCGAAGTTGTTGAAACCACTGCCCTGGGTGCTGCCTACGCGGCGGGACTCGCGGTTGGTTTCTGGAACGACACGGACGAGCTGGCAGCGAACTGGAACGAGGGCAAGCGCTGGACTCCGAGTATGGACGGGGCCGAGCGTGACCGTCAGATGCGGCTGTGGAGCAAGGCCGTGACCCGCACCTTTGACTGGGTCGACAAGGATGTCCTCTAGCACAGGGCGCCAGGCTTCCCAGCCGGAAAAGGCCGCTCCCGGATCTTCGGATCCAGGAGCGGCTTTTTGCGTACCGATTCATGAGTGTGTTGCGTTTGACCTGCAGGAACGCTGGCCGGTAACGTGCTGGCAGCATCAAGGGTGATGCACATCACATAGAAGCGGGTCGCAGTGGCAGCAACAGCAGGTACAAACGAGGTCCGCACGGAGAGGCGTCCGCTGCCGGTAGCGGTGATCGGTGCCGGCCCCAGCGGGCTCGCGGCCATGCGTGCCCTCTCCAAACGCGGACTCGACGTCGTCGGCTTTGAGGCGCACAGCGACGTCGGCGGGCTTTGGAACATCAGCAATCCGGCGAGCACGGTGTACGAATCCGCGCACCTGATTTCCTCCCGGACCACCACGGAGTTCGCTGAATTCCCGATGCCGGAGGGAACACCGGATTATCCCGGCCACCGGCATCTGCTCGACTACTTCCGCAGCTACGCGGCGGCTTTTGGGCTCACCGGGCGGATCCGGTTCAGCACCCGGGTCAGCAGTGCCGTTCCGGATGCCGACGGCAGCTGGAGCCTCGCGTGGGAAGGGCCGGACGGTCCGGGCAGCGGCCGCTTCAGCGCCGTCGTCGTTGCCTCGGGTACTTTGCACACGCCGTTCCTGCCGTCCTTCCAAGGAGAGTTCGCGGGGCAGATCCGGCATTCGGCCCAGTACAAGGACGCAGCGGAACTGGCCGGGAAACGCGTGCTCATCGTGGGGGCGGGAAACAGCGGGTGTGACATCGCCGTGGACGCCGTGCACCACGCTGCGGCAGTGGACATCAGTGTCCGCCGCGGCTACTACTTCGTGCCAAAGTACGTGTTCGGCAGGCCCACTGACACGCTCAACCAGGGCAAGCCGCTGCCGCGGCCGCTGAAGCAGTTCCTGGACAAGCGCCTGCTGCGCATGTTCACCGGCGACCCCGTGCGCTTCGGTTTCCCGAAACCCGACTACCGGATTTACGAGTCCCACCCGGTGGTCAACTCCCTGATCCTGCACCATCTGGGCCACGGCGATTTGTCCGTGAAGCCGGACATCGATCGGCTGGAAGGATCCACCGTCCACTTCCGGGACGGCACATCGGGGGAGTACGACCTGCTGCTCTGCGCCACCGGCTATGTGCTCAGCTATCCGTTCCTGTCTTCGGACCTGCTGGGCTGGAAGGGTGCGTCGCCGCAGCTGTACCTGAACATCTTCAGCCGCCAGGCAAAGAACCTGATGGTGGTGGGGATGGTGGAAGCCTCCGGGCTGGGCTGGGAAGGCAGATACCGCCAGGCCGAGCTCGTGGCGGCCTACCTCGCAGCCCAGCAGGAAAGTCCCGGCACGGCTGCGGTGTTCGACGGCGCAGTCAGCGGCCCGTCGCCCGATGTCACCGGCGGCTACCGCTACCTGGGCCTGGACCGGATGAGCTACTACGTGAACAAGGATGCCTACCGGGCGGAACTGGACGCGCACCTCGCGCGGCTGATCGAACCAGCCGCGGAAGCGGCCCCAGCACCCGCGGAGGTGAACCGCTGATGCCCATCGACGACGTCGTACTCAACTTCTCTCCCGGGTCGCTGGTGATCCTGAACGTGGTCCTGGCCGTGATCATCCTGGGCATCGCCTTGGAAGTCCGTCCCGCCGACTTCCGCACAGTGGCCCGGAGTCCGAAGGCCATCCTGCTGGGCATTGCCGCGCAGTACCTCCTTTTGCCTGCGGTGACCGTCGGCATTGCCCTGGCACTGCAGGTTCCGGCCTCCATAGCACTGGGAATGATCCTGGTGGCCTGCTGCCCGCCGGGCGGCATTTCGAACGTGCTGACCTACCGCGCCCACGGGGATGTGGCGCTCTCCGCGTCCATGACCGCCGTCTCCAACCTGGTGGCGATCATCGTGATGCCGCTGAACGTGGCATTCTGGGCCGCGCTGAGCCCGTCCACGGACTCCCTGATGCGGGACTTTTCACTGGACCGCGGCGGAATGCTGGTCCAGGTCCTGCTGATCATCGGAGTGCCGTTTGCACTGGGCATGCCGCTCGCCCGCCGCTTTCCCGAGCTCACGGACCGGCTGCGGCCCTGGGTGCAGCGGATCGGACTGGTTGCCCTGCTTGCCTTCATCGTTGCCGGAACCGCCAGCAACCTTGGCCCCCTGCGCGAGCACCTCGGCACCATCTTCCTGGTGGTCGCCCTGCACGACGCCGTTGCGCTGGCCGTGGGGTACTGGGCGGCCGCGGCCGTGCGGCTGGATGAAGCCAGCCGGCGGGCGGTGACGTTCGAGGTGGGCGCCCGCAACACGGGCCTGGGCCTGGGCCTCACCCTGACCTTCTTCTCGGGGCTGGGCGGGATGGCGATGGTCGCCGCCTGGTGGGGGATCTGGGACATCCTGGCGGGACTGGCGCTGGCTGCCTGGTGGCGCCGGCGGGATGCCCGGAAACCTGCCAAGGCACAGGAGGCTGCACTGTGACCCGCGTCTGCGTGACCGGCGGCAACGGCTTCCTGGGCAGCGCCGTCGTATCCCGGCTGGCGGCAGACCCTGCCGTGAGCCACGTCCTGAGCCTGGATATCCGGGAGCCCGCGGCTGACCGGAAGGTTGACGGCGTTCACTATGCGCTGGCGGACGTCTGTTCCCCGGACGTTTCCAAGGCGTTGCAGGAGCACCGGATCGACACCGTGGTTCATCTGGCGGCGATCGTGAATCCGGGCAGGGACACCACCAGGGAGCAGGAATACCGCGTCGACGTTACCGGTACGCAGAATGTGCTGGGCGCCTGCCTCTCGGCCGGGGTGAAGCACGTGGTCATCTCCTCATCCGGCGCAGCTTACGGCTACCACGCGGACAATGCGCCGTGGCTGAACGAGTCCCATCCGCTGCGCGGCAATGACGAGTTTGCCTACTCCCGGCACAAGCGGCTGGTCGAAGAGGAACTGGCTCGGCTGCGCACTGAGCATCCGGAACTGCGGCAGACCATCTTCCGGATCGGCACGATCCTGGGGGAGCGGGTCCGGAACCAGATCACGGCACTGTTCGACGCGCCCCGGCTGCTGCGCGTGGCCGGCAGCGAGTCTCCGTTCGTGTTTATCTGGGACCAGGACGTCGCTGATGCCATGGCACAGGCCGTGGTCACCGGCCGGAGCGGGATCTTCAACGTGGCCGGCGACGGCGCCCTCACCGTCCGGGAGATTGCTGCCCTGATGGGCAAAAGGACTATTACCGTACCGGCACCGCTGCTCGCCGCCGGTCTCTGGCTGGGTCAGAAGCTGAAGCTCACCGTGCACGGCCCGGAGCAGCTGCGGTTCCTGCGCTACCGGCCGGTGCTGGACAACACAGCCCTGAAACAGGAGTTCGGCTTCACTCCCACGCGAACCAGCCGGGAAGCGTTCCTGGAATTCCGGAAAGCGCGGGACGCCGAGGGGGGCCGGCAACGATGACGTCGCCGCTGCCGCCCGCACTGGATTGCGCGGCCGGCAGCGGATCCCCGGAAGGGCTAGAAGTAGCTCACACCATTGGTTTTGAAGGGCAGTCCCAGCCCTCCGGCCACTTCCGCCAGGACCTCGGGGCAGAAGAAGTACCACTTTAGTTCCGCGACCAGCGGGGTGCCGAAGGCGGGCCGCACCCGCAGGACGTCCGACACCACCTCAGATGCCCCGGGGGCATTCTTCTGCTGCTCCCACATCAGGATGATGTCCTCGCCGTCGAAGTGGTGGACTGTGGACCGGTGGATCTCTGCGGCGTCCGGGCCGAACGTGTCCGTCAGGGATCCGGTACGGATTTCCTCATGTCCGGTTTCAGTGGCGTTGCCAACCACCTCGGATCGTCCGCTTGCCAGGAACAGGGACACCATGGCGTCGATGTCGTAGGCGTTGAACGCCGCGGCCAGCCGGCGCAGCAGCGCCTGGTGTCTGGGGTGCTGGACGGCGGCCCGGGTTCCGGGCGCCAAGGTTGCCGGGGATGGTCCTGCAGAGCCCGTACGTGCCGCCTGCAGCGTGGCCCGGCCGCGGTGCAGGGCGGACTTGACGGCGCCGGGAGTCGTCTCCAGGATCTCGGCAATCTCGGCCAGGGGATAGGAGAACACATCCTTAAGGACCACACACGCCCGTTCCCGGGGAGGCAGCAGGTGCAGCAGCTGACGCAGTGCGGATTCGACTGCAAGGGCTTCCAGTGGATCCGCCGCCCCGTCATCAGGAAGGTCAAGGGCGGATTCTGTCCACTCAAGGGTCACCCGGCTGCTGCGGCGCAGTGAGTCGATCCACGTGTTCGTGGCGATTCGGACAAGCCACGCCTGGGTATTGCGGATCGGTTCATACCGCTGCGACGCTTCCGCCAGAGCCTTCGTCAGGGTTTCCTGCAGCAGGTCCTCGGCGTCCCACACGGTGGGGGTCAGGCTGCGGCAGTAGGCGTACACCGAAGCCCGGACCGGTTCCAATGCCACCAGGAAATCGCGGCGGGCCTGCCGCAGGGTCACCCTGTTTTCGGCCAAAGCCTGCGTTTCGCCTGCCGCGCCGGCTTCGAAGTCCGTTCCCGTTCCCAGTGTCATTGCGCATCCCCTCGCTCTCCCGCCCATGGCGGTACCTGATAAAAAGCATGGCACTGTGCCATGCCCTTACCGGGTAGACGCACAGGCAGGGCCAAAAGATACGCCGTAGCCGGCGCCTTCCGCCGCATGGCTGAAGCGCAGGAGGGGAAACTGCGGATGTCCGGTCCGTTACAGCCCTGTGCCGGGCACCGCCGTCGGGCGCTGCCTGTTGTAAAGTGGAGAAATGACCGCATTGCTCCTCCTTAGATAGCCGCGTTTGTATCAAACGCGGCAGCCCCTTGCATCTGACGAGGGGCTTTTGTGTGTCTGGGGAAGAGTCAACAGCGCAGGCGGAACCGGCGGCACGCCGGAGTCCGCGGATCACCAGGATTTTCTTGAGGACAGAGGCGAAGCATAGTGAGCACGCAGTCACAGACTGACCAGTCGGAAGAGGCCGTATACAGTTTCGCGGCCATGGAGAAGAAGTGGCCGGCTGTCTGGGACGACCTTGGCGTTTTCACCCCGGCCGACGACGGTTCGAAGGAGCGCCGCTACGTCCTGGACATGTTCCCTTACCCGTCCGGCGACCTGCACATGGGCCACGCTGAAGCGTTCGCGATGGGCGACGTGGTTGCACGCTACTGGCGCCAGCTCGGCTTCGACGTGCTGCACCCGATCGGCTGGGATTCCTTTGGCCTGCCCGCGGAAAACGCCGCGATCAAGCACAACGCGCATCCCAGCGAGTGGACGTACCGCAACATCGACACCCAGGCCGGCTCCTTCAAGCGCTACGCGATCAGCGTTGACTGGTCCCGCCGCCTGCACACTTCGGATCCGGAGTACTACCGCTGGACCCAGTGGCTGTTCACCCGCTTCTACGACCGCGGCCTGGCCTACCGCAAGAACTCCCCGGTCAACTGGTGCCCGAAGGACCAGACCGTGCTGGCCAACGAGCAGGTCGTCAACGGCGCCTGCGAACGCTGCGGCACCCAGGTCACCAAGAAGGCCCTGAACCAGTGGTACTTCAAGATCACCGACTACGCCGACCGCCTGCTGGACGACATGGAGCAGCTGAAGGGCCACTGGCCTGAGCGCGTGCTGGCCATGCAGAAGAACTGGATCGGCCGTTCCGAGGGTGCCCACGTCCGGTTCGCCATTGAGGCTGCCGGGAACAAGCCCGAAGAGCAGGTCACCGTCTTCACCACCCGCCCGGACACCCTGTACGGAGCAACGTTCTTCGTAGTGGCAGCGGATGCACCGCTGGCCCTGGACCTGGTGGACGACGAGCACCGCGAAGCGCTGCTGCAGTACCGTGAGGACGTCAAGGCGCTCTCCGACATTGAACGCCAGGCCACGGACCGCACCAAGACCGGTGTCTTCACCGGCCGGTACGCGATCAACCCGCTCAACGGTGAGAAGCTGCCGGTCTGGGCAGCCGACTATGTGCTGGCCGACTACGGTACCGGCGCCATCATGGCCGTACCCGCGCACGACCAGCGAGACCTCGACTTCGCCCGCACCTTCGACCTGCCCGTCCGCGCGGTGCTGGACACCGGCGAAGAAGATCCTGCCGTTTCCGGCACCGCCACCACCGGCGAGGGCACCCTGGTGAACTCCGGTGAGCTGGACGGCCTGCCGAAGTCCGAAGCCATTCCCGCGGCGATCCGCATCCTGGAAGAAAAGGGCACCGGCGAGAAGTTCGTGAACTTCCGCCTGCGCGACTGGCTGCTCTCCCGCCAGCGGTTCTGGGGCACCCCGATCCCCATCATCCACTGCGAAGAGTGCGGCGAAGTTCCGGTTCCCGATGACCAGCTGCCGGTCACCCTGCCCACCGGGCTGAAGGGTGAGGCACTGGCCCCGAAGGGCACCTCTCCGCTGGCCTCCGTGGAAGAGTGGGTCAACGTTTCCTGCCCCTCCTGCGCCGGCCCGGCCAAGCGGGACACCGACACCATGGACACTTTCGTGGACTCGTCCTGGTACTTCATGCGCTTCGTTTCCCCGCACTTCACCGAGGGTCCGTTTGATCCCGAAGCAGTTCGGAACTGGATGCCGGTGGGGCAGTACGTGGGCGGCGTCGAGCACGCCATCCTGCACCTGCTTTACTCCCGGTTCTTCACCAAGGTGGTCAAGGACATGGGCCTGATCGAGGCCGACGAACCCTTCACTGCGCTGCTGAACCAGGGCCAGGTCCTCAACGGCGGCAAGGCAATGTCCAAGTCCCTCGGCAACGGTGTGGACCTGGGCGAGCAGCTGGACAAGTACGGCGTCGACGCCGTGCGCCTGACCATGGTCTTCGCATCCCCGCCGGAAGACGACGTCGACTGGGCGGACGTCTCGCCGTCGGGCTCCGCCAAGTTCCTGGCACGCGCCTGGCGCCTCGGCCAGGACGTGGCCTCCGAGCCCGGTGCGGACTTCACCTCCGGGGACAAGAAACTGCGCTCCGTCACGCACCGGACCATCGCCGACGCCGCTGAGCTGCTGGACGCCGGCAAGTTCAACGTCGTGATCGCTAAGCTGATGGAGCTGGTCAACGCGACCCGCAAGACCATCGACGCCGGTGCCGGCGCTTCGGATCCCGCAGTCCGTGAAGCTGCCGAAACGGTGGCCGTGATCCTGAGCCTCTTCGCCCCGTACACTGCCGAAGACCTCTGGAACGCTCTGGGCCACCCGGCGTCGGTCGCGAACGCAGGCTGGCCTGCGGTTGATCAGTCCCTGCTTGTGCAGGACACCGTCACCGCGATCGTGCAGGTCAAGGGCAAGGTCCGCGACCGCCTGGAAGTTCCGGCAGACATCACCGAAGACGCGCTGCGTGAGCTGGCGCTGGCTTCGGAGCAGGTGCAGCGCACGCTCGACGGCGCCGGTATCCGCACCATCATCGTGAAGGCGCCCAAGCTCGTAAACATCGTGCCTGCCTAGCCATGATGGACTGGGCGGCGCTGCGCGGGCGGTGGTTCAAATCCCGGGAGGCCGGGACTGAACCTGCTTTACGTCCGCGCGTCGCCGTCGTCACTGACTCATCGTGTTCCCTGCCTGAACAGTGGGCGGAGACTCCCGCGCTTGCCTCGCTGGTGCGGGTTGTTTCAATGCCGGTGATGATCGGGGACCAGATCTACGGCGAGGGCACTGACAAAATGATCGGTGCCCTAGCGCTAGCCCTTGCACAGGGCCAGGAAGTCCGTACCTCACGGCCTGCTCCGGGCCAGTTTGAGGCCGTCTACGCTGAACTTGCTGCTGCCGGTTTTGAGGCTGTCGTTTCGGTTCACCTCTCCTCCAAGCTCTCCGGAACCGTCGATTCGGCCCGGCTTGCGGCGAGGTCTGCTGAGCTTCCCGTGCTCGTTGTGGATACGGAGTCGGTTGCCATGGGCCTGGGATACGCGGTCCAGGCTGCGGCCCGTGCGGCACTTGGGGGCGCGGAGGGGCCCGACGTCGCCGCTGCCGCCCGCTTCAGTGCCGAAGCGGCCCATATTCTCTTTTACGTTCCCAGCCTGGACCAGCTGCGCCGCGGCGGCCGGATTGGTGCTGCCGCCGGCTGGTTCGGCACCCTGTTCGCGGTCAAACCGATCCTGGCGATCCGGGACGGCCTGGTGGTTCCCCTGGAGCGCGTGCGGACCGCGCCGAAGGCACTGGCCCGGCTTGAGGAACTTTCCCGGGCGGAACTGTCCCGCCGTTCCGGTCCGGTTCGCGTTGCCGTCCACCATTTTGGCAACGAAGCGGAGGCTGAACGCCTGGCATCTGCTGTGATCCGTGAGCTGCCCGAAGCGGAAGTGATGCTCTGCCCGCTGCCCGCAGTGCTTGCCGCGCATGCCGGCCTGGGGGTGCTGGCGGTGGCTATTGCGCCGAGTGGATATTCCGGCTCGGAGCCGGTTGACGGCGATGCGGGGATTCCGGCTGGGACCGGCATCGACGCTTCCGCGGACCCTGCGGAGGGAACTGCCGCGGGAACCGAGGCGGGGGGTGCGGCGCCGGGTGCGGCGGCCCGGACGGAGGTCCGTCCCGCGGACCCTGACCGGGACATCGACTGAGACGGCCGCGGCCCAGTCTTCCTGCACAACGCCTGCCGCAAACCCAGGCAGTTCACAACGCCCTTCAGCCGGGAACTCTCCGTTCTTCCGGGACCGTAGGTTGCCGGTATGGCCAATCACCGCTGGGAGACCGAACCTCCTGCCGTACTGCCGTCCCGTCTAGCCGCCCGGCGCCGTGCCGCTGGCGTTGACCTTCCGCCGCCCGGCGGCCAACCGGGAGTCGGGACGGACTCCCGCGGCCGTCCCGAGCTGGAGGACACCGAGGCCGTGTGGCAGCTTCCGGATCCCGAGGAAGATGAACCGGATTCCAGCACTGATCCGGGTGTTTCATTTCAGAACCCACGGCGCTGGAGATTTCCACTGCGCGCGGGAATCCTCGCTGCCTGCCTGATGCTGGCAGCAGCCGCTGCGGTGCCCCTGCTGCGCGACCGCGCGTCGTCCGAGGTACTCAGTGTGGAACTCGGTTCGAACCTCGCCACGGCCGGTTCTGGCGGGCACCCGGCAGCAACGGGAACACCGGGGCCTGATGAGTTGGATGAGGGCCAGCCGCAGGCGGACCGGGGGACCGGCCAGCCAGATGCTCCGGAGGCACCCGGCGAACCTGAAACAACGGGAGAGGCCGGCCGGGGCACCCAACTTGTGGTGCACGTGGCCGGCGCCGTCGGTGCTCCGGGGCTGGTGCGTATCCCGGAGGGAAGCAGGGTTGCCGATGCCGTTGCTGCGGCTGGAGGAGCAACGGGTGAAGCCGACCTTACCCGGGTCAACCTTGCTGCCCCCATGCCTGACGGATCCATGGTGGTGATCCCCGCTCGGGGTGACCCGAGCGGCCCGGTTGCAGCGCCGGACGCCGGACCCCCAGGCCAGCCCTCCTCAGTCCAGCCCTCACCAGTCCAGCCCTCACCGGGAACCCCGGCTGGGACAGGCTCCGGTGCCGGAGCGTCAGTCGTCAACCTCAACACGGCCGGGGAAGCTGAACTGCAGACGCTGCCCCGGGTGGGCCCGGTGCTGGCCGCCCGGATCATTGCCTGGCGTACCGAACACGGACCGTTCCAGCGCGCTGAGGATCTGGACGCCGTGCCGGGGATTGGAGAGGCCATGCTCGCCGCACTGCTCCCCCTGGTTGCCGTGTGAACTGGGTGGACCCGCCGGAGTGCCGGGGCTCAGGGAAGAGGACATCGGCGCAATCGTGTCTGCGGGGACCAGCCTGATGGGACGCCGGAGCCGCTGGGAACGCTACACTGTGGCGGCAAGCGAGGGAGCCGGTTCCAACCCAGGCGGCGCGGCGTACCCCGGAAGGAGAGACCCAGCGGACGGCAACGGAGCTGAGGCCGCCGGACCAGATGTAAGCGGTTCCCGCAGCCGGCGCTCCAACAGCTCCCCGGGCGGGCTCCTGAACAGCTATTCCGGCGGCCCACCCGGCGGCCGCATGGACGGTATTTCGGCCATCCTGCGGCGCTTGGCCAATTCTGTTCTGGGGTCCCGGACGAGCGATCAGGCTCCCGGGCGTTCCGGATCCGAAAGTGCTGGTGGCGACTTCAGGCCACATACCGAATTGCGGCTGGTGCCCGTTGCTGCCTGCGCCTGGGCGAGTGCTGCAGCAGCGGTCCGTCTGCCGGGTCCGTTCAGCCTGCTGGCCGCGGCAACCGGTGCGGTACTCCTGCTGCTGCTCCTTCTGCTGTCCAGGCGGAGAAGGAAGCCACAGTTCCGCGGCCCAACCGCTGCCGTGCTGGCGCCCCTCGCCGTGCTGGTCCTGGTAGCCAGTTCGGCGGGTTCGGCTGTGGTGTCCCGTGCCGCCGGCCCGGCGGGTGCGGCCGTGGCATCGGGCGCTTCCATCACGGGTGAGTTCGTCGCGACCAGTGATGCCCGCGCAGCGGCGGCGGACCGGTTCAGCGGCAAGCCGAGGTATCTCCTGGAAGCGCAGCTGCACAGCTTCACGCTGGCCGGTGAACGTTCACCTGCCCGGCTGCCTGTCCTCGTCATCGGAAACGATGCCTACGCCGACATCCATTTGGGGGATACATTCACCACTGCAGGTGTGCTCAGCGCTTCCGATCCGGGTGACCGCACAGCTGCGGTGCTCCGTGCCTCACGCGCCCCGGCCGTCGAACCCGCAGACGGGCTTCTGGCCTTTGCGACGGCCCTGAGGACGGGATTCGCGGAACGTGCACAGACGCTGGGCACTACGGATGCCGCGGGTCTGCTGCCCGGTATGGTTCTGGGGGACAGATCAACCGCCCCTCCCGAGCTCACCACGGCGATGCAGGACACCGGGCTCACTCATCTCACCGCAGTTTCCGGAGCCAACTGCAGTTACCTGCTGGCCTTCGTCTTCCTGCTGTCCCGCCTGATCCGCCTTCCGCGGGGGGCCGCTGCGGCCGTCGCCGTCCTGATGCTGGCCGGTTTTGTGCTGGTAGTCCGGCCCGACGCCAGCGTGCTGCGGGCAGCAGTCATGGGATCAATCGGTACAGCCGCGGTGCTCACCGGACGGGGAAAGGTCCCGGCTGCACTGCTCTGTCTATGCGCCACCGTCCTGCTGGCAGTGGATCCCTGGCTCAGCGGAAGCTATGCATTCATTCTCTCGGTGTGCGCGACGGCGGGACTGATCTTCCTGGGTCCGCCCCTGTCCGGGGGCCTGGCACGGTTCCTGCCGCAGCCGGTGGCAGTCCTCACGGCGGTACCCCTCGCGGCGCAGGTCGCGTGCTCTCCGGTGCTCGTCCTGCTCCAACCGAATCTGCCGGCATACTCCCTGCCCGCCAACATTGCCGCAGCCCCGGTGGTTCCGTTCGTGACCATTGCGGGCATGGCCGCCGTGCTGCTTGGGTACCTTGCCCCGCCCCTGGACTTTCCCCTTCTGGTCTCCGCAGGCGCCGGCTCAGGATGGGTCGCCGGTGTAGCCCGCTTCTTCGCGCAGGCACCGGGCGCGTTGCTGCCGTGGGGGGCGGGGGCCCCCCGGGGCGTGGGGATTGCTGCCGCGGCCCCGCGCCGGGCCGGGGGG